>NZ_JBJFHN010000019.1:0-21550 GCF_051893655.1 Porcipelethomonas sp.
AACGCTGACAATAGATTTTATACGACCTAAAATGAAAAATCAGGATGAGAAAAGAGAAGTAATTATAATGCGTGTTCTGATTGCAGTTTTTCTGATTATTTCAGTTATAATTGCATTTAATAAAAATGCATCTATTTCTACTCTCATGTCATATTCATGGGGTGCTCTTGCAGGTGCTTTTCTTGGACCGTTTATGTTTGGACTGTACAGCCGGAAAATAACCAGATCATCTGTCTGGGTAAGTTTTATTCTGGGGGTAGGAATAACTGTATGTCATATGATTATTTTCGGCTTTGGATGGTTTCCGGAAATCACCGCATATGCTGCTTCCTTTAAACTTAATCTGGCTTCACCGATTAATGCAGGAGCAATAACTATGATCTTATCTATCATTGCTGTTCCCCTGGTCAGTGCTTTTACTAAAAAACCGGAAGAAGAACACACAAATAAGGTTTTTGAGTGCTACAGCAAAAAATAAATGTTTTCAAAATATCATTTTTAATTAAATTCCTATTGACAAAGAATTGAAATTGATATAAAATAAATATGAGTATGATTAAAACAATTTAGTTGCTGCTGATTTAAAACAGTCGATTTTTTATTAATTACTGCATAGATCGTAATTTATGGAGTGCTGGCAAAAAACAATATGCTTTTGGACTGGATATGTACCGGAATATCTGTATATTGGGTTTGAGTCGTAACTACATAGCAACAGCGTAAAATATATTTTTAGTAAAGGCGGATAATGTTAATGGGAATTTTCGGAAAACTTTTTGGCTCTTACAGTACTAAGGAACTGGCTCGAATTGAACCTATCAAGCAGAGTGTTCTTGATCTTGAAGATAAGTTTGCAGCAATGTCTGACGCTGAACTCAAAACTCAGACTCAGAATTTCAGGGACAGACTTGAAACAGGCGAAACTCTTGATATGATCCTTCCGGAAGCACTTGCAACTGTACGTGAAGGTGCTTACAGAGTTTTAGGCAAGAAACCGTTTCCGGTTCAGATTATCGGTGCTATAGTTCTTCATCAGGGACGTATTGCTGAAATGAAAACCGGTGAAGGTAAAACATTGGTAGCTTGTGTTGCCGCATATCTTAATGCTTTGCCGGGCAAGGGTGTTCATGTAGTTACAGTAAACGACTATCTTGCAAAGACACAGTCGGATGAAATGGGCAAGGTACTCAGATTTTTAGGACTGACAGTCGGCTGTATTCTTCATGGTCTTACAAATGAGGAACGCCGTGAAGCATATAACTGTGATGTTACTTATGCCACAAACAATGAGCTGGGATTTGACTATCTGCGTGACAACATGGTTATTTATAAAAAGGACAGAGTTCAGCGCCAGCCGAATTTTGCTATTGTAGATGAGGTTGACTCTATTCTCATAGATGAAGCAAGAACTCCGCTTATAATTTCCGGCAGAGGGGACAAGTCAACAGAGCTTTATGACATTGTTGATAAATTTGTAAAGAATCTAGTTTCTACAACTGTTGTTGAAATAGATGATAAGCAGGATCAGGATGAGATCAATGAAAACGTTGATTACATTATTGATGAGAAGGCAAAAACTGCTACAATTACTCGTTCGGGAGTTAAGAAGGCTGAAAAATACTTTAATGTAGATAACCTTATGGATCCTGACAATATGACGCTTCTGCACCATATCAATCAGGCTCTTAAGGCTCACGGTGTTATGCATGCGGATATAGACTATGTTGTAAAAGACGGTGAAGTTATCATTGTTGATGAATTTACCGGACGTCTTATGCTTGGACGCCGTTTCAATGACGGACTTCATCAGGCAATTGAAGCTAAGGAAGGCGTAAAAATTGCTCATGAATCCAAAACCCTCGCAACAATTACATTCCAGAATTACTTCCGTCTTTACAAAAAGCTTTCCGGTATGACTGGTACTGCTATGACAGAGGAAGATGAATTCAGGGAAATTTACAAGCTGGACGTTATTGCTATTCCTACTAATAAGCCTGTAATCCGTATAGATCATCCTGACCAGATTTACAGAACTGAGGCAGGCAAATTCAATGCAATTATTGACCAGATTATTGAATGTCATAAAAAGGGACAGCCTGTTCTTGTTGGTACGATTTCAATTGAAAAGTCTGAATTGCTTTCTGCAATGCTTAAGAGAAAAGGTATAAAGCATGTTGTTCTGAATGCTAAATATCATGCAAAGGAAGCAGAGATCGTAGCTCAGGCAGGTAAGCTGGGTGCAGTTACTATTGCCACAAACATGGCAGGTCGTGGTACTGATATCATGCTGGGCGGTAATGCTGAATTTCTTGCAAAGGCTGAAATGCGCAAAAAAGAATATGACGAGGATATTATCAATGAAGCTGTAGGCTTTGCAGATACTGATGATGAAGAAATTCTTGCAGCAAGAGCTGTTTACAAGGAACTGTATGACAAGTTCAATGCCGAGGTGAAGGAAAAGGCAAAGGATGTAAAGGCAGCAGGCGGTCTTTATATTCTGGGTACTGAACGACATGAATCAAGACGTATTGACAATCAGCTCAGAGGGCGTTCAGGCCGTCAGGGAGATGAAGGTGAGAGCCGTTTCTTCCTTTCTGTTGAAGATGATCTTATGCGTATTTTCGCCGGAGACCGTCTGGAAAATATGATGAAATCCTTGAATGTTGAAGAAAATATGCCTATTGAAAGCAAAATGCTTACTAAGATCATTGAGTCTTCACAGAAGAAGGTTGAGGGCAGAAACTTCAGTATCAGAAAGAATGTACTTAATTATGATGATGTTTTGAATACTCAGCGTGAGATTATTTATAAGCAGCGTTCACAGGTTCTTGACGGCGAGGATCTTCATGATAATATTCTCAATATGATGCATGAACTTGCAGTTGAATCGGTTAACAATTATCTGTTTGATGATGAAGATAAAGAAAACTGGAATCTTATTGGTCTGAAAGATCATTTTATGGGATGGGTTCTCAGAGATGAAGATCTTGATTATGAGGAAAATCAGCTTGATGATGTTACAAAAAATTCTGTTGTTGAACTTCTGGAAGACCGTATGAAGACTATTTATGCTGCCAAGGAAGAAGAGTTCGGCGGACAGCTTATCCGTGAGCTTGAACGTGTAATTCTTCTTAAGGTTGTTGATACCAAGTGGATGAACCATATTGATGATATGGCAGAACTGAAAAAGGGTATCGGACTTCGTGCATTCGGTCAGAAGAATCCGGTTGTTGAATACAGATATGAAGGCTTTGAAATGTTTGATGCTATGGTTGATTCAATCCGTGAGGATACAATAAGAATGCTCCTTACTGTAAGAATCCAGAAGAATGTTACACCTCAGCGTGAACAGGTCGCAAAGCCGGACGCTCCTAATGCCGGAAGCATCAGAATGACTAAAAAGAAACCGGCTGATAATGATCCGTGTCCATGCGGTTCAGGTAAGAAATATAAAAAGTGCTGTGGTATGAAAGAACAGTAAGTTTATAAAAGGAACGCTGTGTAAGTGCTACCTATGATAAATCGGAATTTTCAGCAACTATCTTCGTAACTATTGAGGGAAACCCTTTTGAAAAAGGGTTATCCCTCAAACTCCCTTCCTAAAACTTCACCTGATTTTTTCTCAAAGGGGCGAATGCCCCTTTGAGAAAAAATAAAATAAAAGTCTTTGGAAAGGGGTCTGGGGAAAAACCTTTCCTCAGAAAGGTTTGCCCCAGCAGGGTTTCGGATATACTGCTGCAAATTTTGATTTATACTATTAATAAAATAAAAAACAATCCCGAAAGCGGTTTTTTTAACTGCTTTCGGGATTAAAATTTCTATATGGTGTCATGCTTAAAAGCATAACTTTAATATATTCAAAGTTTTAGTTGGGTTTAAAAAAGGCTTGATTGAAACCTTATATTTTGTTTATTCTCATGCATCTCATAGCATTTAGAATGGCGATTACAGAAACCCCCACATCAGCAAATACTGCTGCCCACATTCCGGCAAGACCTACAGCACCGAGAATCATTATCAGTATCTTTACAGCAAGAGCAAATATTATGTTCTGATATGCTATTCTAAGTGTTCTTTGGGAAATATTAATAGCTTCAGTAATTTTAGAAGGTTTATCATCCATAAGAACAATATCTGCAGCTTCGATTGCAGCATCAGACCCGGAACCGCCCATGGCAATACCAATATCAGCTCTGGAAATTACAGGTGCATCATTGATTCCGTCTCCGACAAATATAAGTTTGCCTTTTTCAGAGGTTTCATTTAACAGTTTTTCAACGATGTCAACCTTGTCTCCTGGAAGAAGCTCACAGTAAACGTCATCAATTTTAAGCTGTCCGGCAATGTTTTCACCGACTTTTTGTGAGTCGCCTGTAAGCATGACAGTTTTTTTAATTCCCAGTTTTTTTAATGATTCAATAGCATTCTTTGAGTCTGGTTTGATTTCATCTGAAATAATAATATGTCCGGAATATATATTATTTACAGCTACATGTATTATAGTACCTATATGATGGCAGGGACGCCACTGGATTTTCATATCATTCATTAGTTTGTCATTTCCTACAGCAATTTGCTTTCTGTCTATGGTACAGCTTATACCTCTTCCGGCAATCTCTTTATAATCAGAAATTCTGGATTCTTCAATATCTGTATTATATGCTTCCTTAATAGACTGAGCAATAGGATGATTTGAAAAGCTTTCTGCCATTGCAGCATATTCCAGAAGCTGATTTTCTGAAATGATATCGGGATGTAAAGCAGTTACTTTAAATACACCTTTTGTGAGTGTACCAGTTTTATCAAAAACAACGATTTCTGATTTGGCAAGAGCTTCAAGATAATTGCCGCCCTTTATGAGTATTCCTGATCTGGACGCACCTCCGATTCCTCCAAAGAAGCTTAAAGGGACTGATATTACAAGTGCGCATGGGCAGGAAATTACAAGGAATATCAAAGCACGTTCAATCCATTTTGCCCAGTCACCCATAATAATTGAAGGTATAATTGCCAGAGCAAGTGCCGCAAATACTACACAGGGAGTATAGTATCTGGCAAATTTAGTGATGAAATTTTCAGCTTTGGATTTCTTGCTGCTTGAGTTTTCAACCAGATCGAGTATTTTAGAAACGGTAGATTCTTCAAAAAGTTTTGTGGTTTTTATTTTCAGCAGACCGTTATTGTTAATGCATCCGCTTATAATACTGTCTCCGGCAGAAACGCTTCTTGGGACTGATTCACCTGTAAGAGCAGAGGTATCCACACTGGAATTTCCATCTTCAATTATTCCGTCCAGAGGAACTCGTTCTCCGGGTTTTACAATGATAATGCTTCCTATTTCAACTTCTTCCGGATCTACAGTAACGATTTCACCGTCTTTTTCAATATTGGCATAGTCAGGTCTTATGTCCATAAGTGCTGCAATTGATTTCCTTGAATTTCCGACAGCATAGCTCTGAAACAGTTCTCCAACCTGATAAAACAGCATAACAGCTGTGCCTTCAGTATAATCACCCAGAATAAATGCTCCGACAGATGCTATTGTCATAAGAAAATTTTCATCAAAAATCTGTCCGTGAAGAATGTTGCGGAAGGATTTGTATAATACATCCCAGCCAATAATTAAATATGGTATCAGTGCAGCAATCAGACGTATATATTTATTGTCTTCCGGAATAATGGCAGATGCTGCAAGAAGAACAAAGCTTATAATTATTCTTACAAGCGTCTTTTTTTGCTTATTGTTCATGAGTAACTCCAATCTGTTATACAGGAAGTATAAAATTATTTTAAAACTATTTTACAGTCCGGTTCAATTTTTTTGCAGATCTTAGCGGCCTGTTTTAAAATGTCGTCAAATTTATTTTCATCTGCTGTTATGGTAAGCTTCTGAGTCATAAAACTTACAGTTACTGCTTCAACACCTTCAATTTTTGCAATTGCATTTTCCATTTTAGCAGCACAGTTTGCACATTCCAGATCGATTAATTTAAAAGTTTTTTTCATAGTAATCTCCATTTCCGCCTTAGGGCTATAATTTTTATTCATTAATATGTTCCATACCCTGATTTATAATACTGCAAACATGATCATCTGCAAGGGAATAAAAAACATTTTTACCTTCTTTACGGCTTTTTACAAGCTTATTAGTTTTGAGTACTCTCAGCTGATGAGAAACGGCAGTCTGGCTGACATTCAGAAGCTGTGAGATATCGCAGACACAAAGTTCTGCCTCAAAAAGAGCATATAATATTTTTATTCTTGTAGAATCACCGAAAATTTTAAAAAGCTCTGCAAGATCATAAAGAGTTTCATCATTCGGGATTGATTCTTTTACTTTTTTTATACTATCTTCATGTATGCACATATATTCACATTTTTCGATATTTTTTTCATTTTCCATCAAATCAACATCCTTTCATATGAATATCTGTTCATATATTATCATGTTTTTTTCTTCTTGTCAATAGCATTTATAAAAAAATCCTCCATACAGAGGATTTTTAAATATGTTAATAAATTAAATGCAATAATAACCACGAGTAATATTGACTTTTATCTTAAACAGGTATAAAATATAAGCATAATATTATTAGTTAAAAGAAGGGTTATTATGGTTGAAGTAAAAAAAAGATATACTCTCGGCGAAGAGATTTTTAATTCTGTTTCTCATGGTGCCGGAAGTCTTCTTGCCATCGCAGGAACGGTAGTACTGATTGTTTTTACAGCCATTTATTCTGATGCATGGGCTGTTGTAAGCGCAAGTATTTATGGTGCTTCTCTTATAATTTTGTATACTATGTCAACACTATACCATGCAATAACAAATAATAAGGCAAAAACTTTTTTCAGAATAATGGATCATGATACTATATTTTTGCTTATTGCAGGAACGTACACACCTTATACTCTGGTTACGCTGCACGGTAAGCTGGGCTGGACACTTTTTGGAATAGTCTGGGGTGCAGCTGTGCTGGGAATTGTACTAAATTCGATAAACCTTGAGAAATTCAAAAAACTGTCAATGGTATGCTATGTTATGATGGGATGGGTAATTGTTTTTGCAGCAAAGCCTATGATTGAAAATTTGTCTGTAATGTCACTGGTATTTCTTCTAATAGGCGGAATTTTCTACACTGTTGGTATTGTATTTTATGCTGTTAAAAAGGTGAGATATTTCCATTCAGTATGGCATCTTTTTACTATTGCCGGAAGTATATTTCATTATTTCTCAGTTTTTCTGGCACTGACTCAGCATTGATTCAGTATCCCTGAGAAATCACAGATTCATCATTGTCAAGCCAGTCAGAAACGTTAAAAATGGTATATTTATCTCTGGTATTTCTTACAATAACTCTTTTGATGCCTGCATTTATAATAAAACGTTTGCACATAAGACATGGCTCGATATTACCGTCAATTTCGCCGGTTTTGGCGTCATGGCAGGCAAGGTATATGTCCGAACCCATAAGGTCAGCACGGGACGCTGAAATTATGGCATTCTGCTCTGCGTGTACTGCACGGCAAAGCTCATACCGCTGACCTTTTGGGATATTCATAGTGTCTCTGAAACAGTTTCCGGAATCAGAGCAGTTAATTCTGCCTCTGGGCGCTCCGTTATATCCGGTGGAGATAATCTCGTCGTTTTTTACTATTATTGCACCGAAATTTCTTCGGATGCATGTACTTCTTTCAAGTACTGTTTCGGCTATGTCAAGGTAATAATTTATTTTATCACGTCTTTGCATTCTGATCACTTCCTATATTAATTTTACAATTATTATTATATAAAATTTATAGTGATATTGCAAGGGGATTTTAAAACTTACAGAATAAAAAAAGGATAAATATTATGCTAAAAAACAAGAAATTAATAAAAATAGCGGCTATACTATTGATCACTATACTTATTCCGTATATACTATTATTTATACAAGATGCTATGAGGTATTCTAATAAAAAGGAAAGTCTTGGAATAAAAAACAGCATACTTTATGTTGAAATTGCTAAAGAAAAATGGAATGGTGAAGAAGATAAAATAATTATAAAGGATAAGGAAGCAGTCAGTGAACTGATTGAATATCTGAATTCGCTAGAATTGGTTCAGGAGGAAGATTATTTTTCTGATGAATTAAGATCAGGGAAATATATTACTTTATATACAGCATGGAATGATATTACTGTGACAGGCAGATATATTAAAGTACATGATCCTTATGAATGCGACTGTTGCGAGGGTACAAAGTACTATGTTGTGGATTCCGGATTTAACATTCTGACGGGAAGAAGCAAGGTTTCAAAATACATAAATAAGCTGATTGATGAATACGGTGAGGACTGGGATTGATAAATTATAATAGGAGATAAAATGCGAAAAATAAAGGCTTTCCAGATTTTATTTTGTATTGCGTTTGTTATGATTGCAATAGTCTATTATATACCATTTGCAATACATATATTTACGCATAAGCAAACACTAAAATATAATAATGTTGATTATATAGAAATTACAATTGGAAACAGAATAAATTATGAATATGAATCATTTTATGTTGATGATGAAAAGGCTTTGGAAAAATTCACAGAATATCTGGCATCTCTTAAGCTGGTAAAGGAAGATGATCCATATAAGCATTATGATATTGATGTATCAGATAAATATTATTATTTCTCTATTTATTCTGACAGTGAATTTTCATGTGAAGATCATTATGACACAATTATTTTGTACGGGAAATATCTTGATATAAATCACGGAGACGATGATGATTGTGTTACTACGGATTATTATGTGATGAATTCTGGATATAATTTTATAACTGGTGAGAGCAGATTGTCAGATTTGCTTGTTGAACTAGCTGAAGACTATGGAAAATAAAGGAACAAATATGAAAAATTTAACAAATATAAGCGTAATAAAAGAACTTCTTGAAAAATACGGCTTTAAATTTTCAAAGGGTTTAGGTCAGAACTTTCTGATAAATCCGTCAGTATGTCCGAAAATTGCTGAATATGGACTGGCAAAGGAGGGGTATGGCATAATTGAAATTGGTACAGGCTTTGGCACACTTTCTTGCGAGCTTGCAAAAGGTGCAGATAAGGTCGTTGCAGTTGAAATAGATTCAAGGCTTATACCAGTACTGGATGAAACAATGAGCGAATTTGACAATTTTAAAGTTATAAATGCCGATATAATGGAAACAGATTTAAATGCTTTGATAAAAGATGAATTTGACGGGCTTAAGGTTGCAGTATGTGCAAATCTTCCTTATTATATAACGTCTCCGGTGATAATGAAACTTCTGGAAAGTGAAATACCTGTGGATGCTATAACTGTAATGGTTCAAAAGGAAGCTGCCGGACGGTTGTGTGCAAAAATGGGTACAAGAGAATCGGGTGCAATAACGGCAGCTGTGAATTATTACGGCACAGCAGAGCTGTTGTTTAATGTCTCAAGGGGAAGCTTTATGCCTGCACCAAATGTGGATTCGGCAGTAATACAGATAAAACCTGATAATAAATATAGAAATAAAATACATGATAAATCATTATATTTTAAAGTTATTAAGGGTGCTTTTGCACAGAGAAGAAAAACGCTTGCCAATTCTCTGAATTCGGCAATGGGAATTGAAAAGGAAAAAATTTATGATATTTTAAGAGAAATTGACCTTCCGGAAACGGCAAGGTGTGAACAGCTTACAATGGATAACTGGACAGAATTTGTAAATATCCTAAAAAATATTATATAATTTCAAATTGAGATTTACGAACCCAAAAGATGCCATTCATAATTGACATTATATTCACCTGTATAAGATTATAATTATATAGAATACTGCAAAAAGAATGCAGTAAAATAATTATGGCAGGTGCAAGATGATGTTAAAAGAAATGGTTGTGGAAAAAAATAAGCAGATCAGTACAGTTGCTTGGATAGCGGCGGCTTTTGCAGGTGCGGTACTTATGGCGTATTCAACTTTAGGTTCTGTTACTGCGCCGGCTTGCTGCGGACTTGTCGGTGCTTTGTCTCCGCTTTATGCCGGGACGGTTTTTGCCGGAACAGCAATTACATATTTAATAAGCGGATCTGTCGGAGATGCCGGATTTATAATATGTTCGCTTTTGCTTATCTTTGTTGGAAAATGGATTATACGTGATGACGATTCACCAAAATTCTGTGCGGTTATAACAAGTGTAAGCATGGCGTTTTCAGGAATAGTTTTTGGCGCTTTGGTTGACAGAAATATTTTTACTGTTTTTATAAATTTATTTATATCTGTTCTGGCAGGTGCGGCATCATATTATATAAAACAGTTTGTCGATTTAATTATCTCAGGCGGAATTGTGAAATTTGAAAAAAGTAATCTTACATCCTTTGCAGTGGTTTATATTATTGCAGTATCTGCTCTGTGCGGACTGTCAGTTTCTGTTATAAATATTGGCCGTATAGCCGGATGTATGCTGATATTATGTGCGGCAAAGCGTTTCAGATATTCTGGGGGAGTTGTAAGCGGAGTTCTTACTGCTGCCGGAATTTTTCTGAGTTCCTCAACACTTGGCATACCTGCTGCTTTTTTGGGCATTGCAGGTTTTGCGGCAGGCTTTGCGGCAGATTACAGCAGGGTAACAGTAGCGGCGGCTTTTCTGGCAGCAAATTTTTGCGGTCAGCTTATAACAGGTATGAATGATGCGGCTTTCTGTATGCAGGCTGACGCTGTGCTTGGAAGTATTATTTTTATGCTGCTGCCAAAAAAACTGCTTGTACCCGGAAATGTAATCTGCGAAAGTGGTGACGAAAACGGAGGAGAAGAACTGGTACGTGCAAGGATGGACTTTGCTGCACTTTCTCTTATGGATATAAGAAAAAATGTTGAGGAGATTATTTCTGCCCTTGAGAAAAAATCCCAGCCATATAATACTGTAAATGAAGTAAGCGCCAGAGTATGCGGAAAATGCAGAAACAAGGCGGTTTGCTGGGGAAAAAATTATGAGAAGACCAATACTTGCTTTATGAAAATAAACAAGCAAAGTGTTCCGGATGCTGACAGCTTTCCTTCCGGTCTGGACTGCTGCCGTAAACATGAAGTAATTGATGCATTTATAAGGTGCAAAAAAGAAGAGTCTATAAATAAAATGTTGTCATCAAAATTGAATGAAAACAGGAATTTCTTGTTTTCACAGATGGAAACTACAGAGGATATTATTTCTTCTTTATCAGAAAAAATGAATTTTTGCTATAGTAAAACTATGACTCATCATTTATGCAATATACTTGATAAATATGAGATAGATTATTCTACGGCAATAGCATATTATAATCAGAATGACAGACTCATTACTGAAATTTATACTAAAAATTATGAGGAAGAGGATTCGGATGCAATCTGCCGTATTCTGACTGATGAACTGCGTATTCCTATGGAGTTCACAGAACCGGTTTCCAGCAGCGGAGAAACCCGGATGAGATTTAATCAGCAGACTAAATATAAGATACAGTATGCTTCTGCTCAGAGCAGTGCCGAAGAAAATCAGCCATCCGGAGACAGCTGCGGACTTTTCTGTGACGGTCTTGGAAATGCTTATATTTTTATATCTGACGGTATGGGAAGCGGCAGTCAGGCGGCTTTGGATTCTGCAATCGTTTCCAATCTGTTTAAAAGACTTATAAAATCCGGTATAGAATGCAGTGCAGCAGTAAAGATGATTAATTCAATAATGCTGACAAAATCAAATGATGAAAGCTTTGCAACACTTGATATAGGAAAAATTAACCTTGAAACCTGTGAACTTACTCTGTACAAATCCGGGGCGTCATCAACGCTTATTAAATATCCGGATTCAGTTATGATGTTTAACTCTCCATCTAATCCTATAGGAATAATACCTGACAGCCGTATATCACAGCAGACTTGCAATTTTGATGAGGAAGATGTTCTGGTTATGCTTTCAGACGGGGTTGACGAGTCACTTTACCTTTACATAAAGGAACAGCTTCAGACTGTCTATGATTTAAAAACTATAACAGATAATGTCTGCTCAGGGGCAAAAAAGAAGCATACCGACACGCCGAAAGATGATATTACTGTTGCAGCAGCCAGAGTATTGCTCAGGAACTGAAAGGAGAAATGTAAAATAATAAGCATTTTTGCATAAAATGTATGATATAAAAAAAGCAGCTTTTTGTCATAATGCACTAAATTAGACAATTAAAACTATGTAAAATATATGAAGTTTATTTAATTTGACTAAAAAAGCTTGAATAAATTGTGGATTAATGTTAAAATAAATGTAATAAGGAGGAATGAAAATGAACAAAAACAACTCCGGTAATTTACCAGAAACATATAAGTTTCCATTATACCTTTTTTATCAGGGAAAAAACAGTGAGGCATATAAATTTTTTGGTGCTCACAAAATTGAAATGGATCACCAGAAATATCATTGCTTCCGGGTTTGGGCACCAAATGCTGTAAGCGTTTCAGTAGTGGGTGATTTTAACAATTGGAATAAGCATTCAAATTCTATGGAAAAAATATCAGACGGCGTATGGGAATGTTTTATTCCGGAGCTTAAGCAGTTTTCAGCCTATAAGTATTGTATAGAAACCAAAAGCGGAAAGTTTCTTATGAAATCTGATCCTTACGCATCTCATTTTGAAACACGTCCGGGAACTGCTTCCAAGATTTATGAAAGCAGCTTTGAATGGTCTGATGATGAATGGATGAAAAGTAAGTCTCAGAAAGTAATATACAAAAGTCCTGTCAATATATATGAGGTTCATTTAGGCTCATGGATACGCAACAGTGACGGAAACTCTCCGGGATATGTGGAATTTGCTGAAAAAATTATTCCGTATATGAAAAAAATGTCCTATACTCATATCGAGCTTATGCCGCTTACGGAATTTCCTTTTGACGGCTCCTGGGGCTATCAGGTTACAGGATACTATGCACCAACTTCACGTTTTGGCACTCCGGATGAATTCAAACAAATGATCAATATGTTCCATGACGCCGGAATAGGTGTGATTCTTGACTGGGTACCTGCTCATTTTCCGAAGGATGCAAGCGGTCTGTATGAATTTGACGGAACCTGCTGCTATGAATATACCGATGAAAGAAAACGTGAGCACAAATCGTGGGGTACGAGAGTATTTGATTACGGCAAAGGAGAAGTATGCTCGTTCCTGATTTCCAGTGCAAATTACTGGATTTCTGAATATCATGTTGACGGTATAAGAGTTGACGCAGTGGCATCTATGCTGTATCTTGACTATGACAGAAGAGACGGGGAGTGGTGTCCTAATATAAACGGCGGCAAGGAAAATCTTGAAGCAATAGAATTTTTCAAGCACCTGAATGAAGCAATTTTCATGAAACATCCGGATGTTCTTATGATTGCTGAAGAATCAACAGCATGGCCTATGGTTACAAAGCCTACTGATATAGGCGGTCTGGGATTCAATTTCAAATGGAATATGGGCTGGATGAACGATATGCTTCAGTATATGTCACTGGATCCTATCTACAGGGCATTTAATCATGATAAAGTTACATTCTCGTTCTTTTACTGCTTTTCTGAAAACTTTATACTTCCGATTTCGCATGATGAGGTTGTTCACGGAAAATGCTCAATGATTGAAAAAATGCCTGGTACATATGAACAGAAATGCAGTTCCTATAAAGCCTTTCTTGCGTATATGATGGCTCATCCCGGTAAAAAGCTTCTGTTTATGGGTCAGGAGTTTGCACAGACACGTGAATGGGATTATGAATCTCAGCTGGACTGGGAAGCTCTGAATGAGGAAAATCATAAAAATATTCATAAATTTTCTGAAAAACTTAATAAATTTTATCTTGAACATCCGCCGCTCTGGCAGAATGATGATTCGTGGCAGGGTTTCAGCTGGATTTCACATGACGACTACAAACAGAGTGTAATTGCATTCAGACGTTTTGATGACAATGGTGATGAAATTATAGTTGTGTGCAATTTTGTTCCTGTTGAAAGGCTTGACTATAAAATCGGAGTTCCGTATGAGGGCGAATACAAGCTTGTTTTCAATTCTGATTCAAAAGAATTCGGAGGAAGCGGAATTACTGCTGATACAATGAAATCTACATCTTATATGATGCACGGATTTGATGACAGTATTTCTATTGATATTGCACCGCTTTCAGTTATATATTTAAAACCTGTTCCTAAGAAAAAAACTGTTAAAAAAATTGCGTCAGAAAAATCAGATGTAAAAGTAAAAGGTGATCTGACAATTCAAAGTACAAAGAATAAAAAGGAAAGTAATAATAAGTCTAAAACAGCTAAAAAATAAAATATAATAGATTTTGAAGAAATTGCTGTATAGTATACAGCAATGGTCAGGAGGAAACAATGTATATAAAAAAGGAATGTGTGGCGATGCTTCTCGCCGGCGGACAGGGAAGCAGATTATACGCTCTTACACAGGATATGGCAAAACCTGCCGTGCCATACGGAGGAAAATACCGCATTATAGATTTTCCTCTTTCTAACTGTACAAATTCCGGTATTGATACAGTCGGAGTACTTACACAGTATCAGCCGCTGGTACTTAACGATTATATCGGAAACGGTCAGCCATGGGATCTTGACAGATTAAACGGCGGTGTTCATGTTCTTCCGCCTTATCAGACTTCCATGGGTGCTTCATGGTATGAGGGTACAGCAAATGCAATATATCAGAATATGAGCTTTATTGAGAGATATGATCCGGAATATGTAATAATACTTGGCGGCGATCATATTTATAAAATGGATTATTCTAAAATGGTGGATTTCCACAAGAAAAATAATGCTGATCTGACAATTGCTGTTCAGGAAGTTTCACTTGAAGAAGCAACCAGACTCGGAATTATGACCTGTAATCCTGATTTCAGGGTAGTTGATTTTACTGAAAAGCCTAAAGTTCCGAAATCAACGCTGGCTTCAATGGGTATTTATGTGTTTACATGGAAAAAACTTAAAAAATATCTGATTGACAATGAAAATGCCAATACCGGTTCTAAGGACTTTGGTAAGGATATTATTCCTTCAATGCTTGAAAATAATGAAAGACTTTTTGCTTATACATTTGAGGGTTACTGGAAGGATGTAGGTACTCTGGACAGTCTATGGGAAGCTAATATGGATCTTTTAAGTCCAAGTGTTCCGCTGGATCTTTATGATCAGAGCTGGAAGATATATTCAAGAAATAACAATATGCCGCCGCAGTACATAGGAGATATGGCAGAAGTTGAAAATTCGATGATTTCTGAGGGCAGTACAATAAACGGAAAGGTTGATTTTTCAATTATATTTGCAGGGGCTACTGTTGAAGAAGGCGCAACTGTAAATTACAGTATTATTATGCCGGGGACAGTAGTAAAGTCCGGTGCGGTAGTTGAATATTCAATTGTCGGTGAAGACTGTATCGTACATGAAAATGCGAAAATTGGACTTAGTCCTGAGAGCGTTGAAAACAGAGATGAATGGGGTATCGCTGTTGTTGGCCACAATGTTGAAATATCAGAGGGAGCCGAAGTTCTTCCTAAACAGATAATATCTAAAAATGTGTAAGGAGGACAAAATAAAATGATTTCTAAAAATAATGTTCTGGGTCTGATATTTGCAAGCATGCATGATGAGACTGTTATAGATCTTACCAAAAAAAGAACAATGGGTTCAATTCCGTTCGGCGGAAGATATCGTCTGATAGATTTTCCACTTTCAAATATGGTCAATTCCGGAATAAAAGAAGTCGGAGTTATTACAAAATCCAATTATGGTTCACTTCTTGATCATCTGGGTTCAGGAAGAGAATGGGATCTTTCCAGAAAAAATGGGGGACTGCACCTTCTTCCTCCTTTCAGCCATGTTGACAGCGGTATTTACAGAGGCAGACTGGAAGCACTGAACGGAGTATGGGAATTTGTTGATCATTCTCATGCGGATTATGTTGTTATGTCTGACTGTGATATTGTGACTACAATTGATTACAGGGATGTTATAAATTTCCATATTAAAAATGAAGCTGATATAACAGTGGTAACCGGAAAAAGCTTTTATGACCGTTCAAAGGAACAGTCTGCAAATGTTATCGGTGTTGATGAAAATAACAGAATAACAGATGTTATGATTGATCCTCAGATATCCGGAGAATGTAATATCAGTCTTGATATGTTTGTTGTCAGCAAGGAATTTTTAAGACAAATTGTTGTACAGTCAGCAAGCAGAAGCAAGTATAATTTTACTAAGGATATACTTCAGGCATGTAAAGATGAATATAAATTTATGGCTTATGAGCATAAAGGATATTTTTCAAAAATTGATACAATGACTGATTATTATGAAGCAAACATGGCTTTGCTTGATACTGAAAACAGAAATAATCTGTTTATAAAATCTGCTCCTATTTACACCAAAATCAGAGATAATGGCCCTGTAAGATTTGGTCTGGAGTCAAACATTAAAAATTCTCTTATTGCTGATGGCTGTGTAATTGAAGGTACAGTTCAGAATTGTGTTTTATGCAGAGGTGTAAAAATAGGCAAAGACGCAGTTGTAAAGGATTGTGTATTGATGCAGGATACAGTAGTAGGCAATAAATGCAATATAAGCTCTGTAATAACAGATAAAAACGTAGAGATAGGCGAGGGCAAGATACTTACAGGTTCCTCATCTTATCCGCTTTATATAGGCAAAAGAGCACAAATCTGATAATGGGAAGGAAAGTGGATAGATGAATATACTGTTTGCTGCAAGTGAAGCAATTCCTTATATTGCTTCCGGCGGACTGGCAGATGTTGCGGGTTCGCTTCCGGCAGCCATAAATAAAAAAGGTCATGACTGCAGGATAGTAATTCCGTTATACAAAGGAATTAATCCACAACTCAGGGCATCTATGACGTTTATAACTCATATAACTGTTGATGTTTCATGGAGAAAACAGTACTGCGGCATTTTTACTTCAATCTGCAACGGGGTTACTTATTATTTCCTTGATAATGAGTATTACTTTGGCAGAGATGGTATATACGGTTTTTATGATGACTGTGAAAGATTTGTTTTTTATTGCCGTGCAGTTCTGGAAATGCTCAGATATATTGACTTCAAGCCGGATATTATCCATGCTAATGACTGGCAGGCTGCTATGATACCAGTATATTATGAGGTATTTTATAAATATCAGCAGGGTTATGAAAATATAAAAAGCGTATTTACAATTCATAATATACAGTATCAGGGAAATTATGGACGTGAAGTACTTAATGAAGTTATGGGACTTCCTATGTATCATATGAGCCTGCTTGAATATGACGGCGGAATAAATATGATGAAGGGTGCAATTGAAACTTCAGACAAGGTTACAACAGTAAGTCCAAGTTATGCATGGGAAATTCTTGATCCGTGGTACTCACACGGTATGGACAGAATTCTTCGCACTAAACAATACAAACTGAGCGGTATATTAAATGGTATTGATGTAAATGGTTATAATCCTGAAACTGATGAAATCATTGAGAAAAATTATTCTGCCAGAAGTACTACAGGAAAAAAAGTATGCAAGGCAAAACTTCTTGAGGAATTAGGGCTTCAGGAAGGAAATGAACCATTAATTGGTATTGTTACAAGATTTGCTTCACATAAGGGTATTGATCTGATACGCTATGTTTTTGAGGATCTTATACGTGCCGGATTTAAATTTGCAATTCTTGGCAGTGGAGAGAAAATTTTTGAAGATTTCTTTAAGGAAATGGAATCACGTTACAAAGATAAAGTAAGTGTTTCTCTTGGATTTATGCCTGAGCTTTCAAGAAAAATTTATGCTGGTGCTGATATGTTTCTTATGCCTTCTCAAAGTGAGCCTTGCGGTCTTGCACAGATGATAGCTATGAGATATGGTACGATTCCTATTGTACGTGAAACAGGCGGACTGCGTGATACTGTCCGTGACTGCGGCGGAGAAAACGGAAACGGTTTTACTTTTAAAACATATAATGCACATGATATGCTTGACGCATGTATGCGTGCAAAGGCAGCTTATGAAGATAAGCGTGGTTGGAACAGAATTATAAAACGTGATATGTCTGAAGATTTCAGCTGGGCAAGTTCTGCGGATATTTACATTAAGCTATATCATGAACTGACAGAAAAAAATAACTAAAATAAAAATAACTTTTTTTACAGATATTGGTTTTCGTTATAAAAAATTTGAATGACGTGCAGGCTGGTGCTTTCACGTCATTTGTTTTGTAATAAATTTGAAAGGGAATAATATTTTATGTCTAAAGTATTCTGGAATGGGGGAGCACTTCTGGCACCAGTACCTCCGGCTTTAGTGTCATGTGGTACTTCTGAAAATCCTAATGTTCTTACAATAGCATGGACGGGAATTATTAATACAAAACCGCCTATGACTTATATTTCAGTAAGGCCAGAAAGATACTCCTATAATATCATAAAAGAAACCGGTGAATTTGTTATCAATCTTACTACATCAGCAATGTGTCGGACTGCGGATTTCTGCGGAGTGAAAACCGGAGCCAAGGTGAATAAATTTGAAAAATGCGGACTAACACCAATACAGGCGTTTAAAATTAATGCACCTGTAATTGCAGAATGCCCGGTAAGTCTGGAATGTATTGTCCGGGAAATAAAACCTCTGGGTACGCATGATATGTTCATATCTGAAATTGTAGGAGCTGATATTGAAGAAAAATATATAGACAGCAAGGGTAAATTGAATCTTCAGCAGTGCGGTCTTGCGGCTTATGCTCATGGAGAATATTTTGCGTTGGGCAGAAAAATGGGTGATTTTGGTTTTTCTGTACGAAAAAAGAAGAAAAAAAGGTGATAATTGGTATTCTTTACAGTCAGTTTTATTAAACGATTCTAAAATGATTTTCAAGAAAACGAGAGAAATTGAGAAAACAAGAGAGAAAACAAGCGTGAGAGGGATATAAATTAAAAATTCAGAGATTTACGCTTTGACATTTATTCAGGAATCCTGTATAATTATTTGCGTAATGTCAAGAGGTTATTTGAGCATACTCATTATTTTATGAGCTTGCGGATGCTCAGCAAAGAGGATTAACCCATCCTTTTATACTTGACGTAAAAATAAAATAATGGAGGAAAACATATTATGTCAACTTATATGCCAAAAGCAAATGAAGTTAACCGTAAATGGTATGTATTAGATGCAACTGATAAGCCCCTTGGCCGTGTTGCTGCACAGGCTGCTCATATTCTCAGAGGCAAGCATAAGCCAACTTATGCACCTCATGTAGACTGCGGAGATCACGTAATCATTATTAACTGTGAAAAGGCAGTTTTAACAGGTAAAAAGCTTGAAAACAAGAAGTTTTACTGGCACACAGGCTGGATCGGCGGTCTTAAGTCTGTAAGCTATAAAGAATTAATGGAAACAAAGCCTGAAAAAGCAATGATGATTGCTGTAAATGGGATGCTTCCTAACAATACTCAGGGAAGAAATCAGCTTAAACGTTTGAGAACTTACAGAAATGCAGCACATAAGCATGAGGCTCAGAAGCCTGTAGCTTATGAATTATAATAAGGAGGCGGAATAAATGTACGAATCAAAAGTAAAATATTTCTATGGAACAGGCAGAAGAAAGAGTTCTGTAGCAAGAGTCAGAGTATATCCTGGTTCAGGTAATATCACTATAAACGGAAGAAATATTGACGATTATTTTGGTCTTGAAACATTAAAGCTTATTGTTCGTCAGCCTCTTAATTTAACTGAAACAACAGATAAGTTTGATATTGTTTGTACAGTTGCAGGCGGTGGTGTAACAGGTCAGGCAGGTGCTATAAGACATGGTCTTTCAAGAGCATTGTTAGTTTATGATCCTGAACTTCGTCCTGTTCTTAAAAAGGCTGGATTCTTAACTCGTGACCCGAGAATGAAGGAAAGAAAGAAATATGGTCTCAAGGCTGCACGTCGTGCTCCTCAGTTCTCAAAGCGTTAAAAGATTTTTTCAGAAATGCCTATTTTACGGTATTTTCGAGAATTTCTTGCGAAGTTGTTCAACAAATTGTTCAACTAAAAAATGTGAAAGTAAACCTCTTTGTCGGGAAATCGACAGAGAGGTTTTTTATTCAGGTCAGTTCATCGGAAAGTTTGTCATTGATCGTGTCAGCAAGGCGGATCTTTTGCTTTTGAAGCACATCAGCATAGATATTCGCTGTCACACCTATGTCGCAATGACCGAGATGTTCTGAGATCACTTTCAGGTCTACACCGCTGTTCAGTAAAAGCGTTGCGTTACAATGTCTCAGCTTATGTAGAGTCATATCCTCGAATTCCGTTCCTTTCGTCATACGCTTCAAGGAATGGTATACAGAGTTGCGGTCACGGTAGTTCCCCAAACCAGAGGGAAAGACCATTTCGGAGTGAGCGTACTTGTTGCCGAGAGCCATTTTCAGCTTCTCAACATAGGCTTGCTGCTCTCTGAGACACTTCTCCACAGTTGTATTCATTGCTATCAGGCGGATACTGCTTTTTGTCTTTGGTGAGTCAAGGTAACATTCTCCGTTGACATTGGAAAGCGTATGGTGTATGAATATCGTTTTCTTCTCGAAATCAATATCTTCCCACGATAAACCAAGACATTCTCCTATCCTCATACCCGTAAACAGCAGGACTATCAGGATACGCTTCACATCTTCGTCCCACGTCTTGTCACGAATAAGGCGGAGAAACCGCTTTGTTTCCTCCTCGGAAAGAGAATAACGCTTGCCCGTGTCCCTTTTCTTTGGAATTATCACGTTCTGACAAGGGTTTTCTCTTGTGAATCCCTGCTGTAAAGCTCTGCGGTATATGCTTTGCACTACAATATAGACCTTTCTGACCGAGATTGCATTAAGGTGATGATCTTTGCCAAGCACTTTCAGAAATTCCGTCAGCATTGGTGTGGTAATATCTTTGAGCTTTTTGTTGCCGAGAATTGGTGCGATATGATTTCTGTACTGACTTTCATAGTTCAGAATAGTAGTCGGCTTCAATTCTTCGGGGGCATAGTTTTCAAAATACCAATCGGCAAGCTCAGAGAAACGCATATTCTCGTTAAGCTGAGCATATCCCTTGCAGTGCCTTTCAAATTCAAAAGCGTATTCCTGAGCCAGCTTTTCAGCCTTTTTCGGTGATGTGCCCTCCGGTGGAACGTAAGTTGTAGACTTGACGATCTGTTTTCCACTAATGTCACGTCCTGTGAATACTCTTATGAGAAACTTTCCGTTTCTGTTTGTAATATTAGCCATATAATCTCCTTTACGGACTATGGCATATCTCGCATTCTAATTGTAGCGCGCTTCTTTCTATATGTCAAGATATGCCATAGCTTTTTTGTCTTTTATTCTAATTCTGTACTTCTGTTTCTGTTGAATTTAAACCGGGCAAAATCCTCCGACAGTCCGCAGGCAGATATGAACGCCCTTGCCTTTTTCAGCTCACGGGAAAGCTCGTCCTCACGGCTGATACGCTTTGCTTCCTTTTTCATTTTCTCACGGGTGA
>NZ_JBJFHN010000020.1:0-21218 GCF_051893655.1 Porcipelethomonas sp.
CGAAATTTACTCCGGTGTCACTGCCGGTATTTGCAGCATCGGATGGATTTAACAGTGTAATTAAAACTACCAGTGCAATTCCGGCAGCCATAAATATAAGATTGTAATATTTCTTTGCAAGAACCTTTTTTTCTTCAATAATAATAATAGGTATTGAAAAAATTATAAATCCAAGAAACAGTGAACTTACCTGATAAATATGTGATTCAAAAACACTTGTAAGAATTAAAACTGCGGAAATAAATCCGACAATCCAGCCTATTCCAAGGCGAATCAGGAATTTAATTGCTTTGACTCTTTTTTCTTTTTTCTGGAGTTTGTCTCCATTGCTGGGAACAAAGGCATCAAGCGAACCGATGAAATCATCGTAGAATCCCAGAAGAAAAGCAATTGTGCCGCCGGATACTCCGGGAACGCTGTCAGCCAATGCCATTAACAGACCGCAAATATATACCATTTTTTATTTATTACTTTTATGAAAAGTAATATTCTCCTTTCTTTTTTTATTCTTTTGGCTTATGAAGGAAGTGTATAATAAACACTTGCGTTTATTATATCATAGGCTTTCTTTCAAGTCAATAATTTTATATTTTCTTTACATTAATTTAACATTTAAGCAAAATTTCATTTCATTCCGTTATATGCAGTTACAGCAGCCTGAATATCGGTATTGCATCCCAGAGAATATAATTTTACACTGTTTTCCAGTTTGTCAAGCAATGAAAGGGTCATAGACATTTTTTCGCTGTCTTTTGGACGATAACATTGCTGTAAAAGCATAGGATATGCTTTACTTAAACTTATTGGTTCTATATGATTTACAGTATCACGTTTTAAAATACAGATTGCCTTAAGCGGAGCAGATTTATTAATGTTTAAATTTTCCTTGCCGCACCAGGGAGTGCCAAAAATTACAGCTTTATTGTCAGAAGTAATTTTAATAATAGGCTTGTCACCGTTTATTATTTCTGCACGGCTGCCGAAATATCTAAGCCATAGATTTGTATGAGTAGACTTTCCGGTTCCGGAACTGGCAGCAAACAGATATGCATTGCCGTCTAAGGCAACGGCTGAACCGTGAAAGAGAAAATATCCGTCTTTGATAATACTTTCTGCGAGTTTACGATAAACTGAAAGACTTTCCAGATAGTCATTTGAAAAGTCCCTTACAGGAATTCCTTCTGCCAGATCTTCCTGCTGTGATTTCTGGCGTTCACATTCTATATCAGAATCTGAAGTGCTTATTATTATATCGCTGCTTTTATTGCCGATATATAAGTAATCCTTGCACTGATTATGAACATAATCATATAAGGAATTGATTTCCGTAATATGCTCAGCTATTATATATCTTTTTTGCATACGTTGCCTCTTTCATTTTTAATGAGTTAAAAGCAGTCTTTCATCGCAGTATTCACATTCTATTGTGTCACCGTATCCTGTAAATGATTTTGGAAGATAAAGTTCAGTATTAGTAATACATTTAGGGTTGGAGCAATGGCAGTCATTATGCACGGAGCCTTTAAGCAGCTGAGTAGGGGAAGAGTTTTCAAGCATGGTCATAATAAGTGCCATGCGTACATACATTCCGTATTTTGCCTGTTTGAAATAAATAGCTCTGGGGTCATTATCCACCTCAATTGAAATTTCATCAACTCTGGGCATCGGATGCATTACAATCATATCAGACCGGCTTTTTTTCAGCTTTTTTAAATCAAGTACATATGTATCTTTCTGAGCAAGATATTCTTCCTTGCTTGCAAAGCGTTCCTGTTGAATTCTTGTCATGTAAAGCATGTCAAGATCATTTATAACTTCATCAAGTGCAGAAACCTCGGTATAACGGCTTCCGCTGGCAGTAATTATATCCTTTATATAGGAAGGCAGTCTGAGTTCCGGAGTTGAGATGAGAACAAAAGTATTTCCGGAATATGCAGACAGTGCTTTGCAGAGAGAATGTACTGTTCTTCCGTTTACGAGATCACCGCACAGTCCTATATTAAGATTGTCAAGACGTCCTTTTTCTTCTTTAAGGGTCAGAAGATCAGTAAGGGTCTGAGTCGGGTGAAGATGCCCTCCGTCTCCGGCATTGATAACAGAGCAGTCAGCTGTAAGTGCAGCAGCTTTTGCAGCCCCCGGAAGCGGATGGCGGATAATGAGTATATCCGCATAATTACTTACTATCTTTGTAGTATCCTTAAGATTTTCACCCTTTGAAACAGATGATGTTGCCGGATTGTCAAATCCTATTATACTTCCACCCAGTCTTATCATTGCAGACTGAAAAGACATCTGGGTACGTGTAGACGGCTCATAAAAAAGAGTCGCCATAATTTTGCCGTCACAGGCATGAGTGTATCTCTGGGGATGATTTTTTATATCCTGACCAAGACTGATAATTTTGTTCCACCAGGAAACCGGGTAATCATTTAAGTCTATCAGATGCGGCAGCGGTGATATCATTTTTAACCTCCTGAAATTTTAATTTTATAATAAAGATGAACCATTGACAATCATTTTAAACTGAAGTCCCAGATATGAGCAAGCTCTTTTGCATAAAAGCATGCGGTTTAAAAATATTTCAAAATATTCAATTACCGGTGAAATTTCAGTATCGATTGCAAGATCTAGGATTATTGCAGTTTTACTTTCATTAAAATATAAAGCGGATTTTTCAACTGCATAGTTTACTCTGTCATGAATATCAAATGTAAGAAAATCATTGTTTCTGACACGGCTTCTGCGGACATCAGTTTTATCTGCTATTATAAGTGCGGCGGAAATAGCGTCAACAGGCTGAGCAGTTGATTCATCGTGGTTTCCGATAGCAGAAATAATAGAGCATATTTCAGAAGCCGGCATGCTCATATTGTCAAGCAGTCTGAAAGCCATAACAGCTCCGCTCTGAGCATGGTCTATGCGGTTTATTACATTTCCGATATCGTGCATTATTCCGGCTATTTTTGCGAGTTCTACTGTTCTTTCGTCATATCCCAGTTCAGTTAGGATCATACTTGCATTCTGAGCCACTATTTCTACATGAGCAAAGGAATGCTCTGTATATCCCTGAACCTTAAGAGCCTGATCAGCTCTTCTGATGTATTCCATTATATCAGGATTTTGTTTGATGTATTTATAAGTTACATTACTTGCCATTTATTTAATATGCCTTTCAGATTTTTATTTCACAAATTCAGAGTCTTCAAAATACACGCCGTACCAGATAAGGAAAGCGTAGATAGTCCAGATTTTTCTGCTGTTGTCAGCTTTTCCATTTTTATGGTCATCAAGAAGCTTTACAAGCAGATCTGTATTGAAAAACTTCTGTGCTGCGTTTCCTGTAAAGCTTTCCTTTACGATATTATAATACTTATCCTCTTTAAGCCATACCCTGATAGGAACAGGGAAGCCGAGTTTTTTCTTGGCGGCAGTTTTGGCAGTCTGAGGAGGAGTATCTTTCTTTGCAGCAAGGCGCATAGCGTATTTTGTGATGTATTTTGTATTGGAATCGGTATTTTCCTTATGGGTCACTCTGTATCTGCGTGGTATTTTTTCAGCCAGAGCCATAACTTCCTTGTCAAGGAAAGGAACTCGAAGTTCAAGAGAATTTGCCATACTCATTTTGTCTGCCTTAAGAAGAATATCACCCGTCATCCACAGATGAAGATCCAGATACTGCATTTTAGTTACATCGTCTTTACCCTTGACTTTGTCATAAAACGGCTTTGTTATTACAGTCGGGTCAGGGGCATTGGTTTTGATTTTAAGAAGCTTTTTTCTTTCCTCAGGCGTGAACATATAAGCGTTGCCTATAAATCTTTCTTCTACATCTTTTCCCTTTCTTATGAAGAAGTTTACTCCACGGTGTGCAGGAAGCTTTCCGGCAATTTTTCCCACACCTCTTTTAAGACCTCTTGGAAGTTTGTCATATACTGTTCCGTCCGGATCGCTGTATACGTTATATCCGCCGAAAATTTCATCAGCTCCCTCACCTGAAAGAACAACCTTAAGCTTCTGGGACGCCAGATTGCAAACAAAATAAAGTGCTACAGCCGACGGATCAGCAAGAGGTTCATCCATGTGATACTGAATTTTTGCCAGAGAACCCCAGTATTCTTCAGGGGTTATAACCTTGCTGTTGTTTTCTTTGCCAATGGCTTTAGAAAATTCCTTTGCCCAGCCTATTTCATTGTACTTTTCATCATTCCCGAAACCGACAGTAAAAGTCTTGTCAACATCTGCCACTGCTGCCACATAGCTGGAATCAACACCGCTGGACAGAAAACTTCCTACTTCAACATCGGCAATTTTATGAGCTTTTACAGAGTCATGGAATGTATCGGAAATTTTATTTACCCATTCATCAAGACCCGGCTTTTCATCTGCTTCAAAATTAATTTCCCAGTAACGTTCAATGTCAAGTTTTCCATTTTTATATGTGAAACAATGTGCAGCCGGAAGCTTGAAGACATTTTTGAAAAATGTTTCATTCTGCGGAGAGTACTGGAATGTCAGATAGTTTTCCAGTGCATCTTCATTCAGTATTTTTTTGAAATGAGGGTGAGGAAGAAAGCTTTTTATTTCTGAACCGAATAAAAAGCTTTCCCCGGAGAGAGAATAGTAAAGGGGTTTAATGCCAAAAAAATCTCTGGCACCAAAAAGCTCTTTGGTGTCTTTATCCCAGATTACAAATGCAAACATGCCTCTGAGCATGTTGAGAAGCTTTTTACCATATTCTTCATAACCATGAAGAAGTACTTCCGAGTCAGTGTTAGTTTTAAACTTGTGACCTGCTTTAATAAGCTTTTCACGTATATCCTGATAATTATATATTTCACCGTTAAATAACAGAACCTTCGAACCGTCTTCATTCAGGATAGGCTGATCACCCTGATCAAGGTCGATGATACTAAGTCGCCTGAATCCCAGAGCGATCCCCTCATCAATATACGTTCCGCCTGAATCCGGACCGCGGTGTATAATTTTATTCATCATTTTTTCCAGTACCAAATTAGAATTGTCAATAAAATTGGTAAATCCAACAAATCCACACATATATAATATTTCCTCCGGTTAAAATTTCTTTGCAAACTGCTTTCATTATATTATACTATATGTTTGAAAACTTTGCAATAATTATACAGATTAAATTATGAAAAACTATTGCAAAAATTTCACTGTTGAGTTATAATAATTTTAGAGGAATTTATAGAGATAAAATGAAAAATATTGTAGAAAAAATAAATTTTTAGGAGCAGAAAAATGTCGGGAAAACGGCGCAGATCATATATGTATGTCAAAAGTACAAACGGACCTTTAATCAGATTCAGATTTAAGGTTATTTTTATTATTTTTATTCTGGTTACAGCAGTGTGTTTTCTGATTTACATGACCGGAGTGAATATCGGCGGCAATGACAGTGGGGAAGGAAATGTTTTATGGGAATCTCAGGTATCTGAAGCGGACAGCAGTGAAGCAGAGCAGACTGAAAAAACAGATGAGATAATCAATCCTGTTCCGGCATCTGATCCTTTAACGGAAACATATTTTGGCAAATGTGCTTTTGTAGGAGATTCTATTACTGTTGGATTGTCTGATTATCAGCTTGTACCCATTAAAAATGTTTATGCAGAAGTGGGAATGAATATCGAAAAAATAAATTCTGATACTATTCAGACGGCTTATGGCGAAATAACAGTTCTTGATGCACTTACACAGGCAAAACCTGAAAATATCTATATTATGCTCGGAAGCAACGGAATATCGTGGCTTTCGCTTAATGACATGATATCATATTATTCAGATTTTGTTGACGGTGTTCAGAAAGCTCTCCCGGATTCAAAAATATATATTCTGTCTATTCCGCCGGTTACTGCCGGAAGGGAAACGGCAGAAGATGAACCTATTTTAAATTCAGATATAGATAAATACAATTCTGAATTACTTAAAATGGCTGACAGCAAAAAACTTTATTATGTAGATATAAATACGGCACTTAAAGGTAATGATGGAAAACTGCCGGAAGAAAATGCTGCTGATGACGGAATGCATTTTGAAAAATCTACCTATAAAATTATGCTGAATTATATTTTATCACATGTTGCCAAATAATTTTTATAATATATAAAGGGGAAATAATAATGAACAAAATGAAAAAGAGAATTGCTGCAGGGCTTTTGACCGTATGTGTTATACTGTCTGCAACAGGCTGCGAAGGAAACTCAAAAAAAGCAGAAGCATCAAAGCCACTTAAGGAAATTACCGGAGCTGTTATGGACTGTGGTGTGGAATTTCCTGAAATGGTAGAGGTAAGTGAAGATAATTTTCAGTTCAGATATGCTGTAAGCACTGATGATTATTCTGAATATTCTGTATGGTGGGCAGGTTCAGGAGGAGACGCAGATGAAATATGTCTTATCAAGGCTAAAGATACTGATAAAGTAAGAAAAGCTGTTGAAGAAAGAAAGAAAAGTCAGGAAGGCGTTTTTAAGGATTATGTTGAGGAACAGTATGAAAAACTCTGTGATTCAGAGGTGAAAACTAAGGGGGATTATGTTTACTGGCTGTGTACAAATGACAATAAAAAAGCGGAGGATACTCTGCTTTCATATTTTGAATGATTGAATAAGCTATACATAAATATAAATGAAATATTGAGAAAAGTCTTCTGGTTCTTATGAATGAGAGGACTTTTTTATTCTGAAACCTCGGAAAAAATGGATATATAATACAAAGAGTTTCAATGAAAATAATATGCTGCATATTATTCATAAATGATTTGTCATATTTTTTTCATAATGTATTGACATTTCAGAAAAAATAAGTTATATTAATGAAATAGGAAAGTTTATAGCTGTTTTAATGCATTATAGTATATTTGAAAGGATTTTGATAAAAATGAAACTTCCTGAAGATCCTGTTATTCTTCTGAGTGTTATTAATACTAAACTCAGAGATATGTATAAATCATTGGATGATTTATGCGATGATGCAAATATTGATAAAAAATATATTGAAGATAAACTGAATTCTATTGGATATAAATATAATGAAAAACAGAATCAATTTAAATAATGGAGATAGATAGATGAAATTTATAAAAAAATCATTAAGCTGCTTGATTTCAGCTGCTGTATTATGCTGTACTTTATTGACGGTTCCTGTATCTGCTGAGGAACAGTATGTTTATAATAATATCCCTACGGTTTTTGACCTGATAAATATAAGACGCAGCCTTATGAATGCTGACGGTGAGTATACTATGTCAGATTATAACACCATGCTTAACTTTTTGCTTAAGAAAAAAGCAACGGTATCCAAAAAAGTCAGTATATCATATGATACAGAAGGATGTGATACATCGACATATTCTGATTTGTCAGTATTGGATACATATGAATGTACAAGCGGTTCAATAATAAAGGTTGCACCTTCTGGTCTTATAAAAGACGGATATTATCACAGCGGCTGGGTTTATGACGGAAAAGTGTATTCTACAAATGAAACATTTGTAGTTCCTGATAATGATGTGGTATTTACTCCTTTCTGGTATAATTCAAACATTATACAATATTATGCCGGGGATTATGATGATATTATCGGACAGAAGACTGCTTCTTTTAATGCTACTGAAGGATCTACCATAACTTTGGCGGAATCATCAAGGTTTTCCCGTAAAGGATATAAGATTTCAGGCTGGCTTTGTGACTATGACGGTCTTATTTACGGAACAATTTCAAGTTATGTGGTGCCGGAATCTGATGTTACTTTTACCGCAGTCTGGAAACCGGCTACATATAGTATAAGAATTTCTGCAAATAATGGAAACAGCTCGGATAAATATACACTGACTGCTACATACGGTGAAGAATTCATATTCCCTGAATGTGAATATGAAAATGGGACTAAGACATTTGCTGGCTGGCAGTATGAAGATCAGATTTATCAGCCTGGTGATTCGACAGTATTCCCTCCGCTTCTTTCTGGTGAAAGTATTGTAATAGTTGCAACCTGGAAGTAATAATTTTTTTTGAATTTGTCTAAAAATTACCTGTTATATAAAATTGATAAAAGCTTATAATATTAGTGCGGCATCAATAAAATATAAAAGGAGATTCAAATATGAAAGGCGAATTTACTCAGAAGGGCAAGGAAGCTCTCGAACGTTTTAAAATGGAAGCAGCAAGTGAAGTAGGAGTTAATCTTAAGCAGGGTTATAACGGTGACCTGACTGCAAGAGAAGCTGGTTCAATCGGGGGCCAGATGGTTAAAAAGATGATTGACGCATATAAGGTTCAGTAATTACCTTATAATAAATGAAGTCCTCCCGTTATCGGGAGGATTTTATTCTGTAATAAACATTTGTAAAATCCGAAAGGACATTTATGGAAAGCTTTGTAGTTACATTTAATGATAAAAGTATTAAATGCTTTATCCAGCGAAAAAAAGTAAAAAATATTAATATCAGAATTAAATCGGAAGGCATATATATATCTGCTTCAAAAAGTATTTCAAAGGAATATATTAAAAATCTGATTAACAAAAAAGAACAGTTTATTGTTAATGCATTAAAAAAGATAAATCAGGAATCATTAAAGGATTCTGAAAGACAGAATATTAAAAAGGTATCATATCTGGGTAATATTTATCCTGTTAAAATTATCCCGGATATCAGTGAACAGGTAGTTTTTGATGAAAAAGAATTTAAAATCTGCACCAGTACATTCAATGCTGACAGTATAAGAATTTTGCTCAAAAAGTGGTACCTGAGTAAAGCTATGATTATTTTCAGGGAAATAAATGAATATACATATAATGAATTTTTAAAAAAAGGATTTAAAGTTCCATGTGCTTTGGTTACTATTAAGGAAATGAAAACAAGATGGGGAAGCTGTAATGCAGTAAGAGGAAAAATTTCCATGAATTTACGGCTTATGGAATATCCGTCAGAGTGCATTTATGGTGTATTTTTTCATGAATACGCACATTTTATTCATCAAAATCATTCCAAAGCCTTTTATGATACACTTGTTTCTGTGTATCCGGATTATTATAGGTCATACAAAATACTGAAAGAATATAAAATTTAATATTATATAAGACAATGAGGTGAAAATATGATAAATTTTCTTATAAAAAAATTTATAAAAGATTATGATAATGTTGATGATCCTGTTGTTCGTCAGAAATATGGAACACTTAGCAGCTGTACCGGAATAATATGCAACATAGTATTATTTGTTATTAAATATACAGCAGGAACTCTGGCACACTCAATATCAATTGTTTCAGACGCTTTTAACAATCTTTCAGACTGTGCAAGCTGTCTTGTAACACTCTTAGGGTATAAGATAGCTTCAAAGCCTGCTGACCGTGATCATCCGTTCGGTCATGGAAGAATGGAATATCTTACAGCTTTGACAATTGCAGTATTTGTAATATTTGTGGGACTGGAACTTTTAAAAAATTCAGTTTTGAAAATAATGAATCCTGTTGAACTGAAATTCAGTCTGGCAGTTTTGATTTCTCTTGTTTTTTCTATAGCAGTTAAATTCTGGATGGCATTTTTTAATAATAAGCTTGGAAAAAAAATAAATTCCACAGTTTTATTTGCTACTGCCAAAGACAGTAAAAGTGATGTTATTGCTACGTCAGCTACGCTTGTAGCTCTTGTTGCTTCACTGTTTACAGACCTGCCTGTTGACGGTGTAATGGGAATAATAGTTTCATTGTTTATTTTAAAATCAGGTTATGATATTGTCAGGGATACAGTAGATGAACTTTTGGGTAAACCTGCAGATTCAGAACTTGTAAATAAAATAAAGGAATATGTTCTGAAGAATGATAAAATTATTGGGATACATGATCTTCTGATTCATAATTACGGTCCCGGAAATATGATAGGCAGCTGTCATGTAGAAGTAAAAAGTAACGAAAACTTTGTTGATGCACATGATATAATAGACAGGATTGAAAGGGATATACATAATGATTTGAATGTTATGATGACTATACACATGGATCCTATAGAAACTGATGATAAGCTGACAAATGAAATGAGGGATCTTGTGAATAATATTATACGTTCAATTGATCCGGAACTTAATATGCATGACTTCAGAATAGTTTATGGAGAATCTCATACTAATCTCATTTTTGACCTGGTTGTTCCATATGATTGTAAGTATACAAATGATCAGCTAAAAGAACAAATTGATGAACTTCTTGAAAAAGAAGAAAGAAATTATTATACAGTAATTGTTTTTGACAAGGAATATAATTAGAAAATTTGAGGGAAATCCTTATTAAAAAGGGTTTCCCTCAAATAATTTACGCAGATTCTGTTTATACTTTTGGTTGGGCTTTTTATCAGAATTTTTCTATTATATCTGAAGCTTCATCAAGCCAGTTTCCGTCATAAAGCTCAATCATTCCCTTATCACACGCAGCGGCAAGTTTCGGTTCAATAGGAAGTCTGCCCAGCACTTTGAGATTATATTCATTTGCAGTTTCTTCAAGTTTGCTTTCACCGAAAATATTTATTTTTTTGCCGCAGTCAGGACATTGAACATAGCTCATGTTTTCAACAATACCTATAACAGGAATATTCATCATTTCAGCCATTTTTACAGCTTTTGCAACAATCATTGAAACAAGCTCCTGAGGAGAAGTTACAACAATTATTCCGTCAACAGGAATGGACTGAAAAACAGTCAGCGGAACATCTCCCGTTCCCGGTGGCATATCTACAAACATATAGTCAACATCGCCCCAGATAACATCTGTCCAGAATTGCTTTACAACTCCGGCAATGACAGGTCCTCTCCAGATGACAGGGTCTGTATCATTTTCCAGCATGAGATTTACAGAAATTACATTTATTCCTGTTTTGCTTTCCGCAGGAAATATTCCGTCTTCTGAACCTGTTGCTTTTTCTTTGATTCCAAAGGCTTTTGGTATGGAAGGTCCTGTAATATCTGCATCCAGAACAGCAGTTTTAAAACCCTTTCTGTTCATGTTGACAGCCAGAATAGAAGAAACAATAGATTTTCCTACTCCGCCTTTTCCGCTTACAATTCCGATAACCTTTTTAATTCTGCTTTGTGCGTGAGGTTTTTCAAGCATGCTTTCCATGCTTCTTTCACTACAGTTCTGACCGCATGAAGAACAGTCATGTGTACATTCGCTCATATTAAAATCCTTTCAAAATTTATTTTTATAAAAACAGAAATGCTGATGCATTTCTGTAATGTCAGCTTTTAAAGAAGCGGAGCAATGATTCTCAGCAGTCCGCCGGCAAGCCTTTTGATCAGAGGACGTTTTTTACAGTCCTCAAGAGTAATTTGTCTGCACCTTGCTAGTGTATCAAGAAAATCTGTTTTGATTTCTGATACAGATGTGGTTTTATACATCATGGTAGCACATTCAAAATGAAGGTACAGACTTCTGTAATCCATATTAATAGTACCGACAACTGCTGTTGTATCGTCAGATACAAAATTTTTGGCATGTATGAATCCGGGCATATATTCATAAATTTTGACACCCAGTCTTATCAATTCTTCATAGTAATTCCATCCAAGTATATTAACATACCATTTATCGGCAATATGTGGTACTATTATTTTTATGTCTACTCCACTTTTTGCTGCATATCCTAAAGCTGTTATAAGTTCATTGTCAATGATAAGGTATGGTGTTGTAATATATACATATTTTTTTGCATTATTAATAATGTTCATGTATACAAATTTTCCCACTTCTTCATTGTTTGTAGGTGTGTCTCCGTAAGGCATTACAAATCCCGGACTTTCAGGAAGATCTGCAAAAGCAGAAGCGTCTGCTTTATATTTTCCAAAGTCGCTTATCTGCTTGCTTTTCCATTCCCACATCTGAAGGAACATCATTGTAAAGCTCCATACTGCTTCGCCTTTAATCATTACTGCTGTGTCTTTCCAGTGTCCGAAACGTTCCTTTTCATTGATATATTCATCAGCAAGATTTATACCTCCGTTAAAGGCGGTAACACCGTCAATTACGAGGATTTTCCGGTGGTCACGGTTATTCTGTACAGTTGACAGAAACGGTCTGAATGCATTAAAAACCCGGCACTGAATACCTTTTGTTTCGATGTATTTATTATAATAATCAGGAAGCTGAAACTGATTCAGCATACCGTCATAAAGAAGCCTTACTTCAACGCCTTCTTCTGCTTTGCGTTCAAGTATTTTAAGAATGGTATCCCACATTTTTCCATTATTTATAATAAAATATTCCAGAAAAATAAAATGTTTAGCTTTTTCCAGTTCTTCAATCATAGAAGCATATTTTTCTTCACCAATACTGTAATATTCTACCTGAGTATTTTTATAAACAGGATATCCGCCGTAATCTTTAACATACTTTGCCATGTGTGCTGTACACATACTGTCATTTTTAAGTTCGTTTATAACTTCTTCATCCTGTGGAATAAGAGGACTGGTTACTTTTATCATCTGATTTTTTGATTCCCTGAAGAACATCGTTCCAAGCTGGGAATGAAAGAAAATATACATAAATGCACCAAAGATCGGAATAAGCATGATAAGCAGACTCCATGAAAGCTTATATGCCGGATTGGTTTCTTTTTTGTTAATGACATAGCATACAAGAAGAAAGGATAGAATAGTCTGTGCGCCATATATATAATTTGAGTATTCATAAAGCTTGAAAAAGCATACTGCTACAAAAGCTGCCTGCAATAAAAGAATCAGTATTATAAGAAAATTTCTGCCTAAAATCTTTTTGAAATTCTTGATTTTCATACGTCCCTCCAGAATCATGTCAAAACAATTCAGATACGCAGAAAGCAGATTTTTATTTGTGTATCTGAGAGGAAATTAAACAGTAATATAATAAACATTCATTTCATTATATCATATTTTTTTTGTTTTAGCAACATTATTCGTCATAATATAAGAATTGATATGATGTAAAAAATAAGTTGAAATGATTGCACGATTGTGGTATAATTAAAAAGCATTCATATAAAAGTCTGCGTGTAATTTTTACGCCGGATATATGTGAATATGCTCTGGATTATTTATTGTAACAGGAAAATGGAGATTTATATGAAGGATTCTGAAATATCTGAAAAAATCAAACGTCTTTCGGAAGAAATCGAAAGGCACAGCAGAAACTATTATGTTCTTGATAATCCTGAAATATCAGACTATGAATATGATATGATGATGCAGGAACTGAAAAAGCTTGAAAATGCATATCCGGAATTTGCTTTGGAAAATTCACCTACAAAACGTGTGGGCGGAGAGGCACTTAACACTTTTGAAAAGGTTGAGCATAAGGTTCAGATGGGAAGCCTTCAGGATGTATTTTCCTTTGAAGAAGTTGCAGATTTTATAAACCGCTGTAATGAACAACTTGATGATCCTGTATTTATTGTTGAACCGAAGATAGATGGATTGTCTGTATCTCTTGAATATTCAAACGGCGAAATGACGATTGGCTCTACAAGGGGAAACGGGTTTATCGGTGAGGATGTTACAAGTAATCTTAAAACTATAAAATCAGTGCCGCTGAAGCTTAGCAGTGCTGTTCCCTTTATAGAAGTAAGAGGAGAGGTTTACATGCCCAGAAAAAGTTTTGCACAGCTGGTAGAACAGCAGGAGCTTAACGATGAGCAGCCGTTTAAAAATCCAAGGAATGCAGCAGCCGGATCGCTAAGACAGAAAAATTCAAAAATAACTGCCGGCAGAAAGCTTGATATTTTTGTGTTCAATTTACAGCAGCTTCAGGGTGAGGAAATTACAAATCATAAGGATTCTCTGGATTATATGAAAAATCTGGGGTTTAAAGTGATCCCAAGTTATGTGGAATGCCATACTTTTGAAGAAGTTAAGGATGAGATAGAGAAGATCGGTGAAAACCGCAGTGATTATTCTTTTGATATTGACGGTGTCGTCATAAAGGTTAATGATTTCCGACAAAGAGAAATAATGGGGGCGACAGCAAAGGTTCCGAAATGGGCAGTGGCTTATAAGTTTCCCCCGGAGGAAAAGGAAACCAGGCTTCTTGATATTGAAGTGAATGTAGGGCGTACAGGTGCCATTACTCCTGTTGCGGTATTTGAACCTGTAAGTCTTGCAGGTACAAGTGTTTCAAGAGCTGTTTTGCATAATCAGCAGTTTATCAGTGAAAAGGATATAAGAACAGGGGATATTATTCTGGTAAGAAAGGCTGGAGAAATTATTCCGGAGGTTATCCGGTCAGTTTCGCATAGTGAAAATTCTGTTCCTTTTTTACTGCCGGAAAAATGTCCTGTGTGCGGAACGAGTGCAGTGCGATATGAAGACGAAAGCGTTTTAAGATGTCCGAATACTGATTGTCCGGCACAGCTTCTGAAAAATATTATTCACTTTGCATCAAAGGACGCTATGAATATTGACGGTCTGGGACCTGCAATTATATCAGTTCTTCTTGAAAAAGAACTGATACATTCGGTTGCTGATCTGTATTGTCTGGAATATGAACAGCTGGCTTCTCTTGACAGGTTTGCTGAAAAGTCTGCCAAAAATCTTTTAAAAGCGATTGAAAATTCAAAGCAAAATAATCTTGACAGACTTATTTTCGCTTTGGGCATAAGAAATATAGGTGCAAAAGCTGCAAAGCTATTGTGTGAAAAGTTCGGTGATATTGATTCAATTATGAATGCCGGACAGGATGAAATTTCAAGTATTGACGGATTTGGCAGTATTATGGCTGAAAATGTAGTCAGGGCTTTTGAAGAACCTCACAGACAGGAACTTGTCAAAAGGCTTCGTGAATATGGAATCAATATGGTTTACAAGTCTGCCGCATCTTCCGGAGACGGAAGATTTGAAGGGAAAACTTTTGTGCTGACCGGAACGCTTCCTACCTTAAAAAGAAAAGAAGCTCAGGCTATGATAGAACAGTACGGCGGAAAGGTTTCTTCGGGCGTTTCAAAGAAAACTGATTTTGTAGTTGCCGGAGAGGATGCCGGAAGCAAGCTTTTAAAGGCACAGGAACTGGGAATTGAAATTATAAGCGAAGAAGAGCTTATTAATAAACTTAAATAAAAGGGTGGTAAATATGAAAATTGATATTAAACATATCGCAAAGCTGTCACGTCTGAAAATTGAAGACGAAAAGCTTGAAAAGTTTGAAAAGGATATGGAAGCCATTGTGAATATGGTGGACAAGCTTCCGGAGGTTGACGGGGATGTTGATCTTAATCCTGATGAATCAATGACGCTCAGAGAAGACAAAGCGGTAACAGATAAATTCAGACGTGAGGAGCTGCTTGCCAATGCTCCTGAAGTACAGGCAGGATGTCTGGTTGTTCCTAAAACTGTTGAATAAGGAGTTTGTGAAAAATGAGATTATATGAAAAAACAGCCGCAGAGCTGTCAGAAATGCTAAAAAATAAAGAATGCAGTGCTTTGGAGCTTTGCGATGATGTACTGTCAAGAATAAATGAAACTGAAGGAAAAATCGGAGCTTATGTAACAGTAGCTGAAGAATCCGCAAGAGAAAACGCCATGAATATCGACAAGGCTATTGCAGCAGGAGAGAATCTGCACCCTCTAGCAGGAATTCCTATAGGAATCAAGGATAATATTTCCACAAAGGGAATTAAAACAACTTGTTCTTCAAAAATGCTGGAAAATTATGTTCCGCCTTTTGATGCAACAGTAATGAATAAAATTCATGCTGCTGGAATGACTGTTCTTGGTAAAATGAACATGGATGAGTTTGCAATGGGTTCTTCTACTGAAACTTCATACATGCATCTTACAAGAAATCCTCATAATACTGAATGCGTTCCGGGAGGATCTTCAGGCGGTTCTGCTGCGGCAATAGCGTCCGGTGAAGCAATTCTGACACTCGGTTCCGATACAGGCGGTTCTATCCGTCAGCCGGCAGCACTGTGCGGAATAGTAGGCATGAAGCCGACCTACGGAAGCGTTTCAAGATATGGTCTGGTAGCTTTCGCTTCTTCACTTGATCAGATAGGCCCTCTGGGAAAATCTGTGAAGGACGTGGCAATGCTTCAGAGTCTTATCTGCGGTCATGACAGGTATGATGCTACATCTAAAAACAGAGAATACCCGGACTTTGCGGCTGCTCTTCAGGAAAATGCAAAGGGACTGAAAATCGGTATTCCTAAGGAATATTTTGGTGAGGGAATAGATGCTCAGGTAAAGGATGCCGTAATGAAAGCTGTTAAGGAGCTTGAAGCTCAGGGAGCTGTTATTAAGGAAATTTCACTGCCAAGTACAGAATATGCAATAAATACCTATTATATAATTGCATCCGCTGAGGCTTCTTCAAACCTTGCAAGATTTGACGGAGTTAAGTACGGCTACAGAGCAGCTGATTATGACGGACTTACTGATATGTACGAAAAGACCAGAAGCGAAGGTTTTGGTGATGAGGTAAAGCGCAGAATTATGCTGGGTACGTTTGTTTTAAGCTCCGGATATTTTGACGCTTACTATAAAAAAGCCAAGAAAATACAAAACCGTATTTCACAGGAGTTTTCTGACGCATTTGAACAGTGCGATGTAATTGCTACTCCGACTGTTCCTGCTTCTGCATTTAAAATCGGTGAAAATATCGGTGATCCTATAAAGATGTATTATAATGATGTCTGCACAGTAACAGTAAATATCGCCGGACTTCCTGCAATAAGCCTGCCATGCGGAAAGGACAGCTTTGGAATGCCTATGGGACTTCAGCTTATTGGCAATAAATTCAGCGAACAGACTCTTTTGAATACAGCTTATACTTATGAAAAAATCTGCGGCGGATTTGACGTTCTGTCAAAGTCACTTTAAGGAGGAATAGCAATGAAAGATTATGAAATGGTTGTAGGTCTTGAAGTCCACGCAGAGTTAAATACTGAATCAAAAATTTTCTGCGACTGCAAAAACGCATTCGGACTGGAAGTAAATACTCAGGTATGCCCGATATGTATGGGAATGCCGGGAACACTTCCGACTCTTAATGAAAAAGTTGTGGAGTATGCAATAAAAATGGGACATGCTCTTAACTGTACTATAAATAATGTATGCAGACAGGACAGAAAAAATTATTTCTATCCTGACCTTCCTAAGGCTTATCAGATCTCTCAGGCTGATGTGCCTCTCTGTGAACACGGCAGTCTTGAATTTATGGTTGACGGAAAAATGAAAACCGTTCGCATTACAAGAATTCATATCGAAGAAGATGCAGGCAAGCTCCTTCATGAAGAATCATTTGCAGGTTCACTGGTTGACCTGAACAGGTGCGGAGTGCCGCTCATCGAAATAGTTTCAGAACCGGATATCAGAAGTTCCGCAGAAGCTAAGGCATATCTTGAAACTATAAAATCAATTTTGCAGTATATTGGTATTTCTGACTGTAAAATGCAGGAAGGTTCTATAAGATGCGATGTTAACGTATCTGTTATGGAAAAGGGCTCAGACAAATTCGGAACAAGATCGGAAATGAAAAATGTTAACAGTTTCAGTGCGGCTGTAAGAGGAATTGAGTATGAAGCCAAAAGACAGATCGAACTTCTTGAAAAAGGTGAAAAGGTAATTCAGGAAACAAGAAGATGGGACGATGCAAAAGGCATGAGCTTCCCTATGAGATCCAAAGAGGATGCACAGGATTACAGATATTTTCCGGAACCTGATTTGCTTACTATCGTTGTTGACGAGGAAAAGGTTCAGGCACTTAAAGAATCAATTCCGGAACTGCCTAATGCAAAAATTAAAAGGTATGTAAATGATCTGGGACTTTCTCAGATGGATGCAACACTGATTGCTGAAGACATGGAAAAGTCTGCACTATTTGATAAGTGCAACAGTCTTAAGGTATGTAAACCTAAAAATGTCAGCAACTGGATATTAAGTGATATATCAAAATATGTTAACGAAACTGGTAAGGCAATATCACAGACAAATCTGACAGCCGAAAAGCTTTGCACACTTATTGCAAGAATTGACAAGGGGGTTATTTCCAATTCTGCCGGAAAAACAGTTTTTGATGAAATTATGAAAAATGGCGGAGAAATTGACGCTGTTATTGATGCAAAAGGACTTGCACAGAATTCTGATACGGATTTCATCGAAAATCTTGTAAAGGAAGTTTTTGCTAATAATGAAAAATCAATAAATGATTATAAAAACGGCAAAACAAATGCTCTGGGCTATCTTGTAGGACAATGCATGAAAGCATCAAAGGGTAAGGCAAATCCTGGAATAGTAAAGGAAACTGTAACCAGAATGCTTGAAAATTAAATAGTGCATATTAAAGCGGACTTAATGTCCGCTTTTTGCTTTGGTGAAAATTCACAATTAATTTTCCTTAAATTCATTCAACATGACAAATTTTACAAAAAACTATTTACAATATTGTGTAAATGTATTATAATAATCTTGAAAATTTATGGTGCAGTTTGTGATAAATTTATATATGTGCCATATAATTTCGGAATTGATGAGTTTATTGAAACTTGTCAAATTTATGCCGGCAGATGCCGGTAGTTCAAAGAAATGCGAGAAATCGCATGAATAAGTTTTGTTTTAAATTTTTAGGGAGGGTATGCGATGCATAACAAATTTACAAAGGCAATTACAGCAAGCGTTATGGCTGCTGCAATGCTGACAACGACTGTTGCTACAGTCGCTCCTATGACTGTTTCCGCAGGAGAGATACTTGGTGAATCAACATTTGATTACAAGGCACTTCCATGGCACACATGTGAAACAAACCCTGCAAAGCAGTCTTTTGATCTTGATAACGGTATGTTCCATGTTACTATCATAAACCCTAAGGGCGGTGACGGCGACAGATGGGATCTTCAGACAAGACACAGAAACCTTAACTTTAAGTCCGGTCACAAGTATACAATCACATGGTCTGCAAAGGCTAATCGTCAGGGCGTACTGGTATACACAAAGATCGGTAACATCAAAGGTGACGAGGAATACTGGGTATCCGGCGGACAGGGTCCGGCTATGGGCGGATCATGGGATAATGCAAAAGCTGTTGAACTTACAACATCTATGCAGACCTTTACATCGACATTTAATTGTACAAAGGATCTTGAAGGTGTTGAATGGGCATTCCATTATGCTGTTGGCGGTTCAACAACCGGATCAGGTGAAAACTCCAAGGCTGGTGACGAAATCTGGTTTGATAACATGTCTATCGTTGATACAACAGGCAGCCAGGATGACAGGGATCAGGACGATTTAACAACATTGGGCGTTATGAGACGTGACGACAGTGGTCTTGATAATAACTTCATTTCTGTAAACCAGATAGGTTATTATACAAATCTTTCAAAGGTTGCTACTCTTGGTGACAATAAGGGTGATATAACTCATAATGCTTCAACAATTGATTTGAGCGATTCATCTTATGAATTCAAAGTAATTAATGATGAAACCAATGAAGTTGCTTTAACAGGACAGACAACTCCTAAGGGTAAAGACAGAGATTCAGGCGATAATGTTCATACAATTGACTTTACTGAATTAGATCAGCCAGGCAGATATCACATTGAAGTTGGTGAATGGCAGTCATTCTCATTCAATATCGGCAATGATATTTATACTGATACAAGCCACAATATGCTGACAAATGCTTTGAACTATTATTATCAGAACCGTTCAGGTATTGATATTGAAGAAGCATATATCACATCTGGTGATAAGTCTTCACTGGCTCATGTAGGCGGTCATAAGACAGATACAGCTGCTGTTCAGACACAGTGGGTTCAGACATACTCAAGCAAATCAGAAGCAACAGGTACATATAGATCTTCTGACATTACTGCAACAGGCGGTTGGTACGATGCTGGTGACCACGGTAAGTATGTTGTAAACGGTGGTATTTCTGTTTGGACTCTTCAGAATATGTATGAAAGAGCAGTAGCTCAGGATAATGCTGAAAAGTTTGCTGATGGTTCAGGTACTGTAGTTGTTCCTGAAACAGGAAACAATGTTCCTGACATTCTTGATGAAGCAGCTGTTGAACTTGACTGGATGATGAAAATGGTTGTTCAGTCTGATGAACCTACATGGGGTAAATATGCAGGTCTTGTTTATCATAAACTTCATGACCACAAGTGGACCGGTCTTGCTACAAGACCTTATGACTATGAGTCTGAATGGGGAACAGTAAGAATTGTTAAACCTCCTACGTTCGCAGCTACATTGAACTTCGTTGCATGTGCTGCACAGGCTGCACGTCTTTGGGAACCATATGATTCCGCTAAGGCTGCTAAATATCTTGAAGCTGCAAAGACAAGCTATGAAGCATATAAGAAGTATTTCTATGAATATACTGATGCTGAAGCTTCAAATGCAAAGTCTCTGTACGCTCCTCTTGATCAGGCTATCGGTGGTGGTGCTTACGGTGATACAAACGTTAAGGATGACGCTTACTGGGCAGCTTGTGAACTTTATGCTACAACAGGCGATGCTGAATACTATACAGATCTCAGCAGTTATTCAGATGCATTCAAGGTTGTTTCATATCTTGAAGGCGGCGAAAACAAGGGTTCATTCGGCTCATTCAACTGGGGTAATACTGCTTCATGCGGTTCACTTACACTTTATCTGAATGAAGATAATTCAAAGCTTACAAGCCTTACTGATGCAAATAAGACATCCATTACTGAATCACTTACAGCAGCTGCTGATCTGTATATAGATAAGGAAGATGAACAGGGTTATGGTATTCCTTATGAGGGTACTAAGTATACTGATCCTGTAAACCTTCCTGAAGATCTTGTTATTGATGGTTTTGAATGGGGTTCAAACTCATTTGCTATCAACAATGCAATGGTAATGGCATATGCATATGATATTACTGAAGATGCTAAATATATGAACGGTGTAACAACTGCTATGGACTATCTGTTAGGTCGTAACCCACTTTCAGTATCATATGTAACAGGTTATGGTTCATATCATGTTTCAAGACCTCACCACAGATATTGGTCTTATGAACTGGATAAGACATTGCCAATGGCTCCAGATGGTGTAATGTCAGGTGGTCCTAACGCAGGTCTCCAGGATCCATATGTTCGTGCTCTTGGATTTGTTCCTGGTGATGCTGATAATCCGTCAGAAAGATGCTATGTTGACTCAATCGAAGCATGGTCAACTAACGAAGTTACTATTAACTGGAATGCTCCGTTT
>NZ_JBJFHN010000021.1:0-21172 GCF_051893655.1 Porcipelethomonas sp.
AAGATGAATAATAGCAGATAGGAGACCTTGTATGAAAATTGTTTTTATGGGAACTCCGGATTTTTCTGTACCATGCCTTAAAGCACTGGCTGACAGCGGTTTTGAAATTCCGGCAGTTTTTACACAGCCCGACAAGCCTAAGGGCAGAGGATATAAAATGATACCGCCTCCGGTGAAAAAGTGTGCAGAGGAATATAATATTCCGGTTTTTCAGCCGCTGTCACTAAGGAAGGGTGAGGACGCCGAAAAATCGCTTGATACTCTTAAAAAAATCTCTCCGGATCTGATTGTTGTTGTGGCATACGGTCAGATTCTTCCGAAGGAAATTCTTGAACTGCCAAAGCTTGGATGTATTAATATTCATGCGTCTTTGCTTCCTGAATACAGAGGAGCAGCTCCCATTCAGAGATGTATTCTGGACGGTGCTGAAAAAACCGGAGTCACCTCAATGATGATGGAAGAGGGACTTGATACCGGTGACATGCTTATTAAAAAGGAAATTTCCATAGGTGAAAACGAAACTGCTTCCGAGCTTACTGAAAGACTTTCAAAGCTGGGTGCAGAGGTTTTGATGGAAACAATAAAGGCGGCTGAAAAAGGAGAGCTTTCTCCTGTAAAGCAGGATGATGCACTTTCAAGTTATGCGAAAATGATAACTAAAGACATGAGTGCTCTTGATTTTACAAAGTCAGCCGGAATGGTTCACAATACCATAAGAGGCGTTACCGGATTTACAATTATGAACGGAAAACGTCTTAAGGTATATAAAAGCATGATTTGTGAAGGAAACGGAAATGAACCGGGAACAATTGAAAATCCTGATGAATTTACTGTAGCCTGCGGCGATGGAAAATGCGTAAAATTCCTTGAGGTTCAGTATGAGGGGAGCAAACGCATGAGTGCCGGAGATTTTCTTAGGGGACGAAAGCTTTTAAAAGGACAGAAGCTGGGGTAAGGAAAGGAAACATTATGTTTTTTTATGATTATTACTGGCTTGCATTGATTCCACTTATTATTGCAATGCTTGCCTCTGCAAATGTCAAATCAACCTATTCAAAATATGAAAAGGTAAGAAACGGACGTGGTCTTACCGGGGCTATGGCAGCAAGAGAGATTCTTGATGCAAACGGACTTTCTCATATTCGTATTGAGCATGTTTCCGGTCAGCTTTCAGATCATTTTGACCCGCGCAGCAATGTGGTAAGGCTTTCTGATTCCACATATAACAGTGCATCGGTGGCAGCAGTAGGGGTTGCGGCTCATGAAGTGGGACACGCTTTGCAGTATGCAAATAACTATACTCCTATGAAGCTCAGGAGTGCAATTATTCCTCTAACAAATATAGGCTCATCGCTTTCTTATCCGCTGGTGCTGATAGGCATTATTATGGGCAATTCTTATATGGGGGAATTTCTGGTCAATATCGGAATTATACTTTTCCTTACAGTTGTGGTATTTCAGTTTGCAACTCTTTTTGTGGAGTTTAACGCAAGCTCAAGAGCTATGAAGACTCTTGAAAATTATCATATGCTTGAAGGCAATGAACTGAAAATGTCCCGTAAGGTACTGACAGCAGCGGCACTTACCTATGTTGCTGCATTGTTTACCGCAATCGTAAACCTTATAAGACTTCTCCTTATAGCATCAAACAGAAACAGGAACGGCCGTGACTGATGGGCAGTGCAAGAATTCAGGCAGTGAAGCTGCTTGGCAGGACTTTTGCAAAGGGCGGATATTCTAATATACTTCTTGACAAAACTCTTGAAAACTCCGGTATGGAGGACAGGGATAAAAAGCTTTGCTCTGTTTTGTATTACGGAGTACTTGAAAGAAAAATAACTCTTGATTATATTATTTCAGGCTACAGCCGTCAGGGAATTTCTAAAATGAATCCTGAAATTCTGAATATTTTAAGGACAGGTATTTATCAGCTTAAATTTATGGACGGTATTCCCGAAAGCGCTGCTGTAAACGAAAGCGTGAAAATTGCAAAATCCTTAGGACTTGGAAAGCTTTCCGGATTCGTAAATGCGGTTATGAGAAATTTTTTAAGAGACGGTAAAAAAATTAATTATCCTGAGGATAAGATAAAACGTCTTTCAGTTGAATATTCAGTGCCCGTATGGCTTTGTTCACTTCTTTCAGAAAATTATTCTGAAAGTCAGACAAGGTCTTTGCTTGAAAGCTCAGTGGAAAAACCGCCGGTTACAATAAGACTTAATAATATCAGATGCCCAAATGAAGAGAATATATCTGAAACTCTGGGAATGAATGCTGAAAAAACATTTTTAAACGGCTGCTTCCTTATTGAAAACGGAGATGTTACAAGGCTTGATTCCTTTAAAAAAGGATTGTTTCATGTTCAGGATATTGCTTCTCAGCTTTGCTGTGTTGCACTTGATCCTTCTGTCGGGGAAACGGTTCTGGATTTGTGTTCTGCTCCCGGAGGAAAGGCGTTTACTCTGGCGGAACTTATGAATGACAGTGGAAAAATTTACGCTTTTGATATACATGAAAATCGTGTAAAACTTATAAAAAACGGTGCAGAACGTCTTGGTATTTCATGTATTACTGCTGATACGGGAAATGCGTCTGTATTTAATGAAAATGTTCCCAAAGCAGATAAAATTCTATGCGATGTGCCATGCTCCGGACTGGGAGTTATAAGACGCAAACCGGAAATAAAATACAAAAGCTTTGAAGAATTTGAAAGACTGCCGGAAATTCAGTATAAAATACTTGAAACAGCATCAGAATACCTGAAACCGGGAGGAGAACTGGTTTATTCTACATGTACAGTAAACCCTGCGGAGAACGGACAGGTTATAGACAAGTTTTTAATGGAACATAAAAATTTTGAGGGTGTAAGCTTTCTGGAACACTTTGGCAAACCTTTCGGGGACTATAAAGTTACATTGTTTCCGGATAATTTTAACAGTGATGGATTTTTTATTTCAAAAATAAAAAGGACGGAATAAGCTTGAAAAAAATTGATATTTTATCTTTGTCCCTTGATGAGCTTGAGGCTGAAATGATCAGTATCGGAGAAAAAAAATTCAGGGCAAAACAGATTTTTCAATGGCTGCATGTAAAACAGGTCAGAGATTTTAATGAAATGAGTAATATTTCTTTGGAATTACGTACAAAACTGAATGAACATTTTTGTATAAAATCACTAATTATAGCAAGAAGACTTGAATCTTGTATAGATAATACGGTAAAATATCTGTACAGGCTTTCTGATGATGCCTGCGTGGAGACCGTTTTAATGGAATATAATCACGGACTGAGCCTTTGTGTGTCCACACAGGTGGGATGCAAAATGGGCTGTAAATTCTGTGCGTCTACTATTGCAGGTTTTGAAAGAAATCTTGAACCGTCCGAAATTCTGCTTCAGCTTTATGAAACTCAAAAGGACTGCGGCAAAAAAATTTCAGGCATTGTCCTTATGGGAATCGGAGAGCCGCTGGATAATTATCAGAATGTTGTGAAATTTCTGGAGCTGGTTTCTGCACCTGAAGGATGCGGACTGAGTCTCAGACATGTTACTCTTTCCACCTGCGGACTTGTCCCGGGAATACGTAAGCTTGCAGAGCTTAAGCTGGGGCTTACGCTTTCTGTATCCCTTCACTGTCCGGACAATGAGGGACGCAGTGAAATAATGCCGGTCAATAAATCATATAATGTTTATGAACTTATTGCCGCAACAAAAGAATATGTACAGAAAACCGGACGCCGAGTCACTTATGAATATGCTGTGATTGACGGGGTGAATTCCGGCAAAAATGATGCAATAAAGCTTGCACAGCTTATAAAAGGAATTAATTGTCATGTCAATCTCATACCGGTTAATTCGGTTAAAGAAAGAAATTATCACTCAAGCCGTGAATCGGCAATTAGGTTTCAGAAATATCTGCTGGGACTTGGAGTTAATGCTACTGTCCGACGGACGCTCGGCAGCGATATAAATGCCGCCTGCGGACAGTTAAGACGTGAAGCGGCAGGAATGTGAAATAAAGGATAAGAGGTGAAGGATAGTGAAGTACGTAAGCGCAACTGATATAGGTCTTTTAAGAGAAGAAAATCAGGATATGGTCAAAGTCAAGGAGTTTTATGGAAATGTTCTTGCAGCAGTGTGCGACGGTATGGGTGGAGAACGTTCCGGTCAGGATGCAAGCAGAATCGCAATAGAAGAATTTTTCAGCCGGTTTGACGAAGGATATTCGCCGGAGCTTGATACCATAGGGGTAAGACAGCTGATGACGTCTTCAGTATCTGCCGCCAATTCAATTGTATATACTACGGCACGAATGGATTATAAAAGCTTTGGCATGGGAACAACGTGCGTTGCAGCGTATATAGATGATAAATATATATATATAATAAATATTGGGGACAGCCGTGCATATTACATGGACGAAAACGGACTTCATCAGATTACTTCTGATCACACTCTGGTAAATCTTCTTCTTATGCAGGGAAAAATAGAGCCTGACGAGGTTCAGACTCATCCTAAGAGGAATATGCTTACTAAGGCAGTCGGAGTGGAAAAGACAGTTAAGCCTGATTTTTACCGAATGAAACGTGAAGAAAAATTTACAATTCTTCTCTGCTCTGACGGTCTTTCAGGATATTGCAGCGACAGTGAAATTTATGAAATTATGAAATCAACGCCTTTGGAGGATTTATCAAGAGCGCTTATAGATCTGGCATTCAGCAAAGGCGGACGAGATAATATAACCTTAGCAGTAATAACCGATTAAAACGGGAGTGTGGAGAATTTAATGGAAAAGGATAAAAACATTGGAAGAAAGCTGGACGGACGCTATGAAATAACCGAACTTATAGGCGAGGGTGGAATGGCGGACGTTTATAAGGCTGTAGACATTGTCGACAACAAAATTATTGCTGTAAAAATTCTGAAAAAGGAATTTGCAGAAAGTGAGGAGTTCCTCCGAAGATTCCGTAATGAGTCAAAGGCTATTGCAGTTTTGTCACATCCTAATATTGTTAAAATATATGATGTCGGATTCACTGATAAGATTCAGTATATCGTTATGGAATATATTGACGGAATAACTCTTAAAGAATACATGGAAAATGAACGTGTTTTAAGCTGGAAAGATGCTGTTCATTTTGTTACACAGATTTTAAGAGCATTGCAGCATGCTCATGAAAGAGGAATAGTTCACAGGGACATCAAGCCTCAGAATATAATGATGTTTACTGACGGCACTATCAAGGTCATGGACTTTGGTATTGCAAAATTTGCCAGAGAAGAAGGCAAAACTGCTACAGACCAGGCAATCGGAACAGTTCACTATATAAGTCCTGAACAGGCAAGAGGAGATGTTACAGACGCCAAGAGTGACCTGTATTCAGTAGGCGTAATGCTTTATGAAATGCTTACGGGTCAAAAGCCTTTTGATACGGATAATCCGGTATCAATTGCAGTTATGCATATGCATAATGTTGCAACACTTCCAAGAAGGATTAACCCGGATATTCCTGAACCGCTGGAGGAAATTATCGTTCATGCAATGGAAAAAAATCCTGCGGACAGATATCAGACGGCTCTTGAAATGATGAGAGATATAGACCGTTTCAAGGCAGATCCTGATGTGAAATTCGGCTATATTACAAGAAGTCAGGAAGGGGTAATGCCCACACGCTATTTCTCGGCAGTCGCAGAAGATCCTGATGAAAACTACCAGCAGGAAGAGTACCCGGAAAACCAGCAGAGTGATACTTATACTGAAGACGATATTATTTACGATACTTATGATGAGGATTACAGTGATCTGGATGCTGAAGAAACAAAAAGCAAATCACTTTTTGTTCCTGTACTTTCAGCAGTAACTGTTGTTGTTATTATGGTAGCGGTATTTTTTATAGCCACTCTTGTCAAGGGCGTATTTTCTGATGACGGAAAGAAAAGTTCAACGGAATTTGCTATGCCGAATCTTGTGGGAATGGATTATAATCAGGCTCATGAAGCATATCCGAATCTTGATATACAGGTCGATTCCGCAGAATACTCTGATCTTGAAAAGGATAAGATTTTTGAACAGAATATCCCTGAGGGTGACGGCGTAAAGAAAGGTGAGATTGTAAAAGTCAAGGTAAGCCTGGGAGCGAAGACAATAAAGGTTCCGAATGTTATAAATTATCACTATATTACTGCCGGAGAAGCTCTGAGAGCACAGGGACTGGAAGTGGAATTCCAGTATCAGGCAAACAAGGATGTGGAAGAAGAACTGGTTTTTGACACTGAACCTGCAGCTCTTGAGGAGGTAAAACCCGGTTCTACTGTATTGGTATATGTAAGCAAGGGTTCTGATGTTGAAGAAATCAAGATGGAGGACTTTGTCGGAAAGCATATTGATGATGCAAAAGTTCAGTGCGGAGTATGGGGAATCAGCGTTAAAACTGAAAAGAAGGACTCCGGCGAGGATGAAGGAACTATCTTAAAACAGAGTATTGAAGCAGGAGAAAAGGTTCCGGCTGATTCTACAATAACGTTTACTGTCAGCACTGGTAAAGAACCGGAAGGCGATGTGGAAATGAAATTCTATTTCCCTGGCGATGCTACCGGAAGATTTACAATTACTGCATATCAGAACGGTGTGGCAATATATCAGAGCTTTACCCTTTCTGCTGATTATTCAAAAGAAAACCTGATAACAGTACGAGGAAAGGGAACAAATGAAGAAATAACTATGGTTCTTACAAATCTCAGCAACAATCTTACAGCGGTACTGGGAAGATATACTATGAATTTCGAGGAAGGTACATTCTCACCTATAGAAGAGGATATTGACGGTGCATTTGTTATCGTTGACGGACTTTATGTTGCTCCTACAGATCCGCCTGTGCAGGAACAGCCAACAGAAGCACCGCCGGAAGAAACTCAGCCACAGGCTGAAGATTCCTCGTCAGAAGAGAGCGAAGAGTAAAAATATGGCTGAAGGAATTATCGTAAAATCAATCGGAGGACTCTATTTTGCAGAGTCCTCCGACAATGTATATGAATGCAAGGCAAGGGGAGTTTTCAGAAACAAGGGAATTTCTCCTTGTGTAGGTGACAGGGCAGTTATTGAAAACGGAGTGATTACTGAAATACTGCCCCGGAAAAATCATCTTATAAGGCCTCCGCTTTCTAATCTGGATCAGCTGATTTTTGTGGTTTCTGTTACCGAACCATCGCCTAATATGCTGATACTGGACAAGTTTATTGCAGTTGCTGAATATCAGAATATTGAACCGGTTATTGTAATTACCAAAACTGACCTTGAAAGCTGTGAAGATATCTGTTCAGTTTATGAAAAAACCGGAATCCGATTATTTGTCATAGATTATCGTTGTGACAATCCGGCAGAAGATATAAGAAAACTGCTGAAAGACAAGATAAGTGCATTTACTGGAAACAGCGGAGCAGGAAAGTCTACGTTGCTCAATGAGATATGCTCAGATTTTCACATTCCTACAGGAGAAATAAGTAAAAAGCTGGGCAGGGGAAAGCATACCACAAGGCATGCGGAGCTTTATAAGCTTCCATGGGGAGGATATATTGCAGATACTCCCGGATTTTCTACATTTGAAACTAATAAATATAATATTATAAAAAAAGAAGAGCTTGCCGGATGCTTCAGGGAGTTCCGGCAGTATGAAGGAAAATGCAGATTCCGTGACTGTTCCCACACAAGTGAAAAGGGATGCAGTATAATTGAAGCAGTGGAAAAGGGAGAAATATCAAAGAGCCGTCATGAAAGCTATTGCAGTATGTACAGTGAAGCAAAACAAATCAAGGAATGGGAGCTGTAATAATTGGGACATAACAAGAAATGCTATATATTCGCCGGAGCACCGGATTCAAAATGCACAGGAGTTGAGTTTGACAGCGACAGATATGTTATCTGTGCTGACGGAGGATATGTTCTGGCGAAAAAAATGAACATTGAACCAGATGTTATTATAGGCGATTTTGATACCTATAAGCTGAAACTGCCGGAAAACTGCGAAATTATACGGCATCCTGCGGAAAAAGATGATACGGATACAATGCTTGCAGTAAAGCTTGCCCTTAACCGTGGGTTTAAGCATATTGTAATATGCGGAGCAACAGGCGGCAGAATAGACCATACTATAGCAAATATTCAGACTTTGAGATATATTCTGGGTCATGGAGCATACGGAGAACTTGCAGGAGACGGTAATTATGTTACTATGCAGGGACCGGGAATAAAGGTTTACAGCAGAATGAACGGCTATTATTTTTCTATGTTTTCATATACCGAGGAGTGTACCGGAATTACTGCTACGGGATTTAAATACCCATTAAAAAATGCCGTACTGAAAAACAGTTTTCCGTTGGGAGTCAGCAATAAGGTTACAGGAAAATCCGGAATAATTTCACTGGAAAAAGGCATTTTACTTATAATTTTTTCAAAAGATATGAACCAAAGCTGAAATTGAGAATATAATACAGTATAATCTTGATTGGAGGCAGACAATATGAAAGTTGTAATTATTAAAAGTCCCAAAATATTATCCGGTATACTCAGAATGATTTTCAGGATAAAAAAGGAAGAGGAAACTGAGTAAAGTCATTAAAAAATGGCTGCTGCACCAATATCATGGTACAGCAGCCTGAAAATTATCTGGTGCCGGTGGTGGGACTCGAACCCACACGCCATTGCTGACAACAGATTTTGAGTCTGTCTCGTCTGCCAATTCCGACACACCGGCAAATTACTAATTCAGTATACCACATCACACAAAAAAAGTCAAGAATTTTTTTCATATTATATTTGATTGACATTAACACGGCTTAATGTTATAATTAAAACATATTCAATAGGAGGTTAGATTTAATGGTCTGTAAAAATTGCGGAAAAAAGGTTTTTGCCAAAGAAACCTGTCAGTGCGGCGAAAAAGCTCCGAATGTGCATGGTGCAGGTGTGGCTTTAAATTCAGTTATATGTACGATTTTGCTGGCGCTGTCAGTAATATTTATCATACTGACAATGTCACTCAGGAATATTGTAAATAATAATATCCTGATTGATACGGTTAAGAATATTGATTTGTGTGAGGTTCAGGTAGAAGATGAATCCGGAAAAGCGGTAAAACTGGATCAATACATATACGACAATTATATTGACGACGAAAGGATTACTGTTAGTAATGTAGATAATGTTTTGTCTGACCCTTTTATCAAGGATTTTGTTATTGAGAAGCTTGAAGGATATCAGGCGTTTTTCATGGATGAAGGAGACATTGTTTATATTACTTCTGACGATATTGTCAATCTTATAGATGAAAACAGTGAACTTCTTTATAATGAGGCAGGACTTCGCTTTCTTGAACCGGACAAGCAGCAGCTTAAAGATGATTTAAGCGGACTTGATAAGTTCAGTCAGTTTTCCGAGGATTATCTTACCGGATGGTTCAGCAGCGGACTTATTCATACATTCTTTTCATTCGCAAATGTTATTTTCCTTGCAGTGCTGATGGCAGTGATATTTATTCAGTGGATCGTGGTTTATAAGCTTAATGCACGCAGGGCAGGAAAAGTATTCAGAAAGTATGGCATTGCAATGATTGTTCCGTCCGCAGTGATTCTTATTTCATCAGTTTCACTTATTTTCCTGAATAAAGAAGGTATAGTAAATGCGTTGGTTACAGATATAAAATGGTCATTTACAATAGCTTCAGTAAATATACTGGGTATAGGAATTGCCCTTCTGGCAATTTCCGTTCCTATGTGCATGAAGAAAAATAAGGCACAGTATTCTGTTCCGTCTCAGCCGGAAGAAAATACCGTACAGACTGAAATGTCTGCTCAGCCGGCATATGCTGCTGCACCACAGCCGGCAGCTACTGAAATTCCGGCAGCTGATTCGTCGGATTCAGCGGCGGCTGCTCCTGCTACTGCTCCTGAAAGTGAAAACATTGTTGTTTCTGAATCCACCGGTAAACAGACTGGTATATGCCCTCAGTGCGGATATCAGAATAAGGAGGCATCTTCTTTCTGCAGCCGATGCGGTACCAAACTAAAATAAATTAATTAAAACTCCGTCAGGGATTTGGAAAATTCTGGCGGAGCTTTTTTATGAAAAATCATACCTTCCGGAAATTGTTCATATAATTTTGTGAATTAAATTTTTTGGGAGGTAATTATGGAACAGGTTCAGGAAAATATTAAGGAAAATGACAGCGAAAATTCTTCACAGGAACCAGTGGATCTGATTGAAATGGTAAGGGCAAAGCATAGTGATGAAGATATGAATAAAGAATCAATAATTGATATTTTTACAATGCAGCTTATTATGTGCGTATTGCTTATTCTAATATTTGCCGTGCTGAATCTTATAGAAGCAGAAACCGCTGGCTGGTTTATTTCAGAATTTAAATCCGTAACAAGCGGAAATCCGGAGAAATTTTTAAAACAGGCTGTAAAATATGCAGTGCAGTATATAAAATGATAAATATAAATATCGGCAGACTTAAACTGTCTTTTGATTTCAGCTTTTTTGCAGTGGTCGCTTTGTTTTGTCTTCTGGACGCTCCGGAGCTTGCTCTAACCGCAGTATGCGCATGCGTAATACATGAACTCGGACATTGTATTGCGGCGGTTCTGACAGATGTACAGATCGAACGAGTAATATTCTGGGCTGGGGGAGTAAAAATGGTTTCGGATATCGGCATGAAACCCATTTCCAGCGAGCTTATGGTTTTAGCAGCCGGTCCGGTTTTTAATTTTCTTGCTGCACTGCTTTATTTCATCACCGGTGAAAACAGCGCATTTTCTGTAAATTTCATTTTGGGATTGTTTAATCTTTTACCGTTTTCCAGTCTGGACGGGGGAAGCATTATAGAAAAAATTCTGGAGTATAACGGTTTTTTTTCATACAAGTATATGAGAATAATTTCATTGATATCAGCAGTAATAATAATTTCGTTTTTCTGTATCACAGGAACAGGTAATATTACCGGATATATAACACTTATCCTACTTGCAATATATGAATTTAAATAAAGTAAAACAGGTATTAACATCCGTAATTTATAAAAAATAAGAAAAAAATAAGAATTTTTGTAAAAGGTCTTGCAATTTCTGTCCTTTTGTGGTATGATATTAGAGCATTTAAATCCGCAGATGAATTTTGTCTGCGAGAGTTTGTGCCAGTAAAATGACATTAAACAGGGCAGTCCGCTGCCGCAGAGATTAAGCGGTCTCGTTTGTTGCGGTAAGAATGCCGGAAATCAGGAGGAATTTTAATGAACGCTTTAGAAATTATCAGCAATTCCAGTATGAAGGAAGAAGCTCCGAAGTTCGACATCGGTGATACTGTAAAAGTTCACGTAAGAATCAAGGAAGGCGACAAGAGCCGTATTCAGGTTTTTGAAGGAACTGTTATTGCCAAGAAGCACGGCGGTGTAAGCGAAACATTTACTGTAAGACGTGTTGCTCACGGCTGCGGAATTGAAAGAGTATTCCCGCTTCATTCACCTGTTGTAGACAAGGTTGAAGTTGTAAGAAGCGGTAAAGTCCGCAGAGCTAAGCTCTATTATCTCCGTGACAGAGTTGGTAAGGCTGCAAAGGTTAAGGAACTTATTAAGTAATACGGGGCGGTCTCCGGCAGATCAGCTGCCGGAAGGCGTTATGCCTTCACGAGGGACGTTAAAGTCCCTTTTTTGCTATTAATTTATGAAATTGAGGACAAGGCAATGGAAGAACAGCAGATTTTAGAAAATAAGAGTGAACAGTCCGGTGAAAATACTCAGGATAAAAAAGGCGGATTATTCAGCGATGTTATGGAAATCCTTGAATCAGTCATGATTTCAATTTTTGCAGTACTTATGATTTTTACATTTATTGCAAGACCTGTAACAGTCGACGGAAGATCAATGATGCCGACTCTGAAGGATAAAGACAGACTTATTATGAGAACATGCCTGTATACTCCAAAGAACGGGGATATTGTTATAGTGGATAATGAGAGTTCATATATTTATGCACCCGGAACAAACGAACTGATTGAGGGGAAAAGTCTTAATAAACGTCTGATAAAAAGAGTGATTGCAGTAGGCGGACAGACTGTTGATATTGATTTTGATACTCATGAGGTGTATGTTGACGGAGAACTCCTTACAGAAAGCTATATAAATGAACCTACAGCACTGAATCCCGGAGCTTTTGATTATCCTGTTACTGTACCTGAAGGATATATATTTGTAATGGGTGATAATCGCAACAATTCGACTGACAGCCGTGACAGTCACGTGGGATTCGTAAAGGAATCGGATGTTCTTGGAAAGGCTGTTTTGCGTTTCTATCCTGACTTTACCAGCCTTAGCTGATTATTTGCAGGGAGTGCGGAATAAATGGAAATGAAAAATATGTCAAAGGAAAGCCGTGAAGCGGAAATTGACAGAATTCTTGCTGAAACTGCAAGAAATCCATATAAGAAGATCAAGCCGGCGGCACCGGTAAAACGTCCGGAAGTCCCGAAACGCCCGGAAATGCCAAAAAATCCGGATGTACCAAAAACTCCTGTTCAGTCAGCACCGGACAAAAAGGATGATCTGGAAAAAACAGTTCTTATGCAGATGCCGTCTGAGGAAGAACGGGAAAGAGCAGAAAAAGCAAAAGCTTCTGCGGCAGAAAAAATAAGAAAAATAAAAGAAGAAAAGCACCGTGCAATGACAGCCCGGAGGACTGAAAAAGCTGAATCTGAGGAGACTGTGCCTGTCAGTGATGATTATACTGATAATTTTTTGCCGGAACCGGAAGATGAGCAAATTACTGAAAGCAGGAGTATGATTAAAAACAGACAGGTGATATTCAGTATTCTTGATATATGTGAAGGCATTGTAATAGCTGTTTTTATAATTACGCTTGTATTTACATACATTTTCAGAAGTGCGGTTGTTTCAGGAAATTCAATGTCTCCTACTCTTAAGGACGGTGACAGGCTTCTTGCTTTTGTTCCGGGAAGTCCTTCTTATGGTGACATTGTGGTAATAAATGATACAAAAGCAAATCTGATAGACCCAGACGGTTCAGTGACCCAAAAGGATGGTTTAGACTGTAAAATAGTAAAAAGAGTTATTGCTGTGGGCGGAGATACCATTGACTTTGATTTTGATAATGGTATTGTGTATGTAAACGGCAAGGCTCTGGAGGAATCATATATAAACGAGCCTACTACAAGAGATGAACAGGCTTTTGATTACCCTCTTACCATTCCGGAAGGCTATTACTTTGTTATGGGTGATAACCGTAATATATCCAAGGACAGCCGTCATGAGGACATAGGGCTTGTATCAGAAGATGATATTGCCGGAAAGGTATTGTTAAGAGTATATCCTTTTGAAAATGCAGGGTCTGTAAAATAGAAAGGGGATTCAGTAAATGTCAGAGATGGCTGATATACAGTGGTTTCCCGGACATATGGCGAAAACAAGGAGAATGATTCAGTCAAATCTTTCACTTGTGGACGGAGTAGTTGAAATACTGGACGCCAGAATCCCGGAATCAAGCAGGAATCCTGAAATGGACAGGCTTGTTAAAGGCAAGCCGAGAATGTTTGTCCTTAATAAATCGGATATGGCGGATGATGATGCTACTTCCAGATGGATGAACTATTACAGGTCCGCAGGATTTACAGTTGTGAAACTAAGCTGCAAAAGCGGAAACGGAATGAAAAATTTTCTTCCGGCTGTAAAGGAACAGATGCTTGAAGAGCTTATGAAAAAAAGACGTGAAAAGGGAATCGAAAATGCTCCGCTGAGACTTATGATAGTCGGGATTCCGAACGTTGGAAAATCTACATTTATAAACCGTATGGCGAAATCAAAGAAAGCAAAAGCAGAGGACAGACCCGGTGTTACCCGTACAAAACAGTGGGTAAAGCTTGGGGATAACGTTGAAATGCTTGACATGCCGGGAGTTTTATGGCCGAAATTTGAGGATCAGATGGCTGCCAGAAAGCTTGCATTTACTGGTGCTGTCAAGGACGATATTCTGGATATTGAAGCACTGGCTTCACTGCTGCTTGAAAATCTTGCAGAGAATTATCCGGGTGCGCTGAAGGAACGCTATAAAATTGAACCTTCAGGTACTGGCTTTGAACTGCTTGAAAATGTGGGCAGAAAAAGAGGAATGCTTGTATCAGGCGGTGAGGTAAATACTGAAAGAGCCGCTATTACGGTTCTTGACGAATTCAGAAGCGGTAAGCTTGGCAGGATTACTCTTGAGCTGCCGGAAGGAGAATAGCTATGAATCCGCTTTGGGAGTATGATGAAGCAGTAAGAAATGCAGCAGGGATATTCTGCGGAACCGACGAGGCTGGAAGAGGTCCTCTTGCAGGTGATGTATATGCTGCTGCGGTAATTTTAAATCCTGAAAATGTTATAGAGGGATTAAATGACAGCAAAAAACTTTCTGAGAAAAAACGTGAAAAGCTGTATGACGAAATAATCGAAAAAGCGGACGATTACTGCATTGCAAGGGCTACTGTTGCAGAAATTGAGGAAATCAATATTTTAAATGCTGCAATGCTTGCAATGAAACGTGCAGTTTCAGGTCTGGAAATTCGTCCTGTTCTGGTTCTGGCAGACGGCAACAAAACTCCGGATGTGCCATGTGAGGTAAGAGCAGTGGTAAAGGGCGACGGGACTTCTGCGTCAATTGCAGCAGCGTCGATTCTTGCAAAGGTCACAAGGGACAGATACATGCTGGAAATGGCAAAGCTTTATCCGGAATACGGTTTTGAAAAACATAAAGGCTATGGTACAAAGCTTCACAGAGAAAAAATTCTGGAGCTTGGACCGTGCCCGATACATCGTCCGTCGTTTCTGAAAAAAATATATGAGAAGAAATAATCTGGGACGTGACGGGGAGCTTCGTATATGCAGGTATATTGAGCTTCAGGGAATGAAAATTCTTGCGAGGAATTTTACAGTCAGGGGAGGAGAGGCTGATATTATAGCTGAAAATCCTCCGTATGTCTGCTTTATAGAAATAAAACTTCGCAGTGCCGGCGCTATTGATGCAGAAAAAAGCGTTGGTATAAAAAAACAGCGGAGAGTTATAAAATCTGCTGAAAAATATTTAAGGGAAACGGACTGCAGGCTTCAGCCAAGATTTGATGTGGTTTTTGTCAATGCCGAGGATGAGGGGTTCAGTCTTGAATATATAGAAAACGCCTATGACGGTTCCGGCGTTTTATGAAATTTTATTAAAGCAAAGGGTGGTTTTAATGTATTATAAGAGTACACGAAACAGCGCAATTAAGGTAAGCAGTGCAGAGGCAATTACACAGGGTATTTCCGAAGACGGCGGTCTTTTCGTTCCGGAATCTATTCCAGAAATCACACTGGATGAAATCAAATATTTGTCCGGACTGAATTATTCATGCAGAGCAGCTTATATCTTCAAAAAGTATCTTACAGATTTTACTGATGCTGAAATTCAGTACTGTACGGACAATGCTTACAGTACCAAGAATTTTGAAACTGAAAATATCGCTGAAATCGCAGAGCTTTTTGACGGTACTTATATGCTGGAGCTGTGGCATGGCCCTACATGTGCATTCAAGGATATGGCTTTGCAGATCCTTCCTTATTTTCTGACTACATCTGCAAAGAAGATAAATCTTGATAAAAAAATTATAATTCTTGTTGCAACATCCGGTGATACCGGAAAGGCAGCTCTCGAAGGCTTTAAGGACGTTGAGGGAACACAGATTCTGGTCTTTTATCCTGAAGACGGTGTAAGCCCGATGCAGAAAAGACAGATGACAACCCAGACAGGTTCAAATGTTGGCGTGTGCGCTGTAAAGGGTAATTTTGACGATTGTCAGAACGGTGTTAAGGCTATATTTACAAATAAGGAAATCAAGGAAAAAATGAACGCTGCCGGACTTATGTTCTCAAGCGCAAATTCTATAAACTGGGGACGTCTTGTTCCGCAGATCGTTTATTACATTTCTTCCTATGCGTCACTGGCTGAAAGCGGAGAAATCAATCTGGGCGATAAAATTAATATCGTTGTTCCTACAGGTAATTTCGGAAATATTCTGGCTGCATATTATGCAAAGAAAATGGGACTGCCTGTAAATAAACTTATCTGTGCGTCAAACGTAAACAAGGTTCTTACAGACTTTATTGAAACAGGCGTTTATGACAGAAACAGAGATTTTTATGCTACATGCTCTCCTTCAATGGATATTCTTATTTCAAGCAATCTTGAAAGACTTCTGTATATTGTTACAGGTCAGGATGATGCACAGATAAGAGAATGGTTTACAAGCCTTGCAGAAACAGGCAGATATGAGGTTAACGATACAGTCAAGAAGGTTCTTAAGGAAGAATTCTTCGGAGGTTACTGTGATGATGCCCAGACAAAGGCTACAATCCATGAAATTTATGAAAAGTATTCCTATACATGCGATACTCACACAGCTGTTGCAGTAAAGGTTTATGAGGACTACAAAAAGGCTACCGGTGATACTACAAAGACTCTTATTGCATCTACAGCAAGTCCTTATAAATTCAGTGCAAGCGTACTGGAAGCAATTGAAGGCAAAAAATCTGAGCTTGATGAGTATGATATGGTTGACAGACTTGCAGAGCTTTCAGATATTCCTGTTCCGGCAGCTCTGGCAGACCTGAAAAACAAGGAAAGAAGATTTACAGGTTCAATTGAAAAATCTGATATGAACAGCTTTGTTCTTAAAGATTTCGGTCTGGCTTAATGTCATTGTTTGCAATCGGAGATCTTCATCTGGCGATTAGTGATAAGTCCAAAAGCATGTCCGTGTTCAGCGGATGGGATAATTATATGGAGCTTCTTGAGGATAACTGGAAAAGGCTGATAAAGCCTGAAGATACAGTTGTACTCGCCGGAGACAGTTCGTGGGCTATGAATATCAAAAGCGCTTATGAGGATTTTCAGTGGATTGAAAAAATGCCTGGAAAAAAGATTTTTTTAAAGGGCAATCATGATTACTGGTGGGGATCTCTGAAAAAAATGAACGATGCATTTTCTTCATGGGGATTCACAACTATAAATATTTTGCATAATAATCATTACAGATATGAAAATTACGGAATATGCGGTACCAGAGGCTGGGTTAACATGCCCGGAGAGCCTGCTGACGCTAAGGTGCTGGCAAGAGAAGCCGGAAGGCTGGCAGCTTCTCTTGAATCGGCAAAAAGGGAAGGTCTTGAACCTTTGGTTTTCCTGCATTATCCGCCTGTTTACGGAAATAACTGCAATTTTGATATTCTGGAAGTGCTTTATAAATATGAAGTAAAGCATTGCTGGTATGGTCATCTGCACGGAGTGTCAATAAAATATGCTATAAACGGGGAACGTGATGGTATTGATTTTCAGTTAATATCTAGTGATTATCTACAATTTGTGCCTTTAAAAATTTTATAAATTGTGGAAAATGTAGAAGTGAAATTTTTCTGTAGAAAAATTTTTTTCAATATGATATAATGGTTAAGGTATGCACTTATAAATAAATTGGAGGACTTAAAAATGAGTTTAAAATCATCAACTAAGGTTGACGTTAATACACAGGAACTTACCTTTGCAGTTGACGCTGAAAGCTTTGCGGCTGCTATAGAAAAGGCTTATCAGAGACAGAAAAAACAGATCACAGTTCCCGGATTCAGAAAGGGAAAGGCTAGCAGGAAGATCGTTGAAAAGTATTTCGGCGAAGGCGTATTTTATGAGGAAGCAATAAACAGCCTTATTAATGACGAAATGCCGGATGCAATTAAGAATGCAGAACTTGTTCTGGTTGATACTCCGAAAATAGAGGTTATTTCTGCTGATACAGAAAACGGTGTTGAATACAAGGCTATCTGCATTACCAAGCCTGAAATTACTGTTTCTGAATATAAGGGAATAAAAGCTCCAAAAAATGTCAAGGATGTAACAGACGAGGATATTGATCAGCAGATCGAACAGATCAAGCAGAGAAATGCAAGAATCGTCTCCGTTGACAACAGACCGGCGCAGCTGCAAGATGAAGTAATTATTGACTTTGAAGGATTTATGGACGGCGAAGCATTTGATGGCGGCAAGGCTGATGAATTCCCTCTGAAGCTCGGAAGCGGACAGTTTATTCCTGGATTTGAAGACCAGATCGTTGGACATTCAATCGGTGAGGAATTTGAAATTAATGTTACTTTCCCTGAAAATTATCAGATGGAAGAATATGCAGGAAAGCCTGCAACATTCAAAATCAAGCTTAATGCTATCAACGAAACAGAATATCCTGAATTTGATGATGAACTGATTAAGGATACTACTGAGTTTGATACAGTTGACGAATGGAAAGCTGATATCAGAAAGACTCTTGAGGAAAGAGCAGAAACAAGAGCCGCTTCTGAATTTGAAAACTATATAATGCAGTTCCTTATTGATAATGTTGAAGCTGTTATACCTAAATGCATGTTTGACCACAGAGTTGATTCACTGATCAGAAATTTTGAACAGAGCCTGAAACAGCAGGGAATGAGCATTGATATTTATCTTCAGTATACAGGTATGGATATGGATTCATTCAGAGAAACATTCCAGGAAAGAGCTGAAAATGAAGTTAAATTAAGACTTGCTCTTGAAAAAATCGCAGAGCTTGAAAGTATTGCTCCTACAGAAGAAGAAATCGACAGCCAGCTTCAGGAAGTTGCTGATGCAAACAATATGTCTCTTGAGGATGTAAAACTCAGAATTCCTATGGATGATTTTATTACAGATCTTAAGGTGTCAAAAGCAATTGAATTTGTAAAGGACAATGCAGTAATTGACAATACAATTGATCCTGATAAAAAGAATGAAGAATCAGAAGAGAGCGAAGAAGCTGCTGAATAATCCGGGTGTTAAAAGCGCTGTCCTTTAAACGGGACAGCCGCTTTGTCATACAGATGATAATAAATGCTTATTAATTTTTGGAAAGGGAGAATAAATTATGAGTATGGTACCTTATGTTGTAGAACAGACAAGCCGTGGAGAACGTTCTTATGATATTTTTTCCAGACTGTTAAATGACAGAATCATTATGCTGTCTGAAGAAGTAAATGATACAACTGCAAGTCTGGTTGTAGCACAGCTTCTCTATCTTGAAGGTCAGGATCCGGAAAAGGATATATGTCTTTATATTAACAGTCCCGGCGGATCTGTTAGTGCTGGTATGGCTATATATGATACAATGCAGTATATAAAATGCGATGTGTCAACAATTTGTATAGGTATGGCGGCTTCTATGGGAGCATTTTTGTTGTCATCCGGTGCCAAAGGAAAGAGACTTGCCCTTCCAAACAGTGAAATTATGATCCATCAGCCGCTTATATCCGGCGGTCTGCAAGGTCAGGCAACTGATATAAAAATCAGAACGGAAAACCTTTTGAAAACTAAAGAAAATCTTAACAGAATTCTTAGCGAAAATACCGGAAAATCCTATGAAGAAATCTGCCGTGATACTGACAGAGATAACTTTATGACTGCTGCTGAGGCTCAGGCATACGGTCTGGTCGACAAGGTAATCAGTCACAGATAATAACAGATATAGATAGGGGAGAATTTTATGTCGGATAAACCATTAAAATTCTGCAATTTCTGCGGGAAAAGTGAAGATAAAGTTCAAAGTATTTTTACAGCAGGTGCTTCAAATATTTGTGATGAATGCGTTGTTTACTGCTATGAGCTTCTTATGGGTCCGCTGGCTAAAAACAAACCTGGCAGAAAACCAGAAAGCAAAAATAAATATGACAGCGATGCGACAATAAATCTTCTTACTCCAGCTGAAATAAAGGCTGTTCTGGATGAATATGTTGTAGGTCAGGATAAAGCTAAAATTACACTTGCTGTTTCCGTTTATAATCACTACAAACGAATTATAAATCAGGAAAATAATAAAAACGATGTGGATATTCAGAAAAGTAATGTGCTTCTTCTTGGTCCTACTGGTGTGGGAAAAACATTTCTGGCTTCTACTCTTGCAAAAATTCTGGACGTTCCGTTTGCTATTGCAGATGCTACAACTATAACAGAAGCAGGTTATGTAGGCGATGATGTTGAAAACGTTCTGCTCAGACTTATTCAGGCTGCGGATTTTAATATTGAAGCAGCTGAAAGGGGAATCATCTATATTGATGAAATTGATAAAATCTCCAGGAAATCTGAAAATATTTCTTTGACAAGAGATGTCAGCGGAGAAGGCGTTCAGCAGGCTCTTCTCAAAATTATTGAGGGTACTGTTTCAAATGTTCCTCCTCAGGGCGGACGTAAGCACCCTAATCAGGAATTTATTCAGATAAATACTAAAAATATTCTGTTTATCTGCGGCGGAGCATTTGATGGTCTGGAAAAGTCAATTTTAAAAAGAATTAATTCTTCTGCACTGGGCTTTGGAGCAGAGATAAATTCTAAAAAAGAAATGACTAAAAATATTTTCCATAAAGTAATTCCTCAGGATTTAGTGAAGTTTGGTATAGTTCCGGAACTAGTGGGCAGACTACCTATTATAACAGTTCTTGATGAACTGGATGAGGAAGCACTTATAAAAATACTGACAGAACCTAAAAATGCGCTTCTTAAACAGTATAAAAAGCTGTTTGAGTATGATAATATTGATCTGGCTGTTGAAGATGATGCACTGGCTGAAATTGCTAAAAAGGCTATTGCACAGAAAACAGGTGCAAGAGGTCTTCGTGCTATCATAGAAGATGTTCTGATGGAATCTATGTTTGAAGCACCGTCAAATCCGGATATAACAGGTATAACTGTAACAGCTGCTTCAATAAGAGGCGAAGAATCCCCTAAATATATTACTAAAAGAAAGTACAACAGGTCAGAAAAAACAACTGATATGTAGGCTTAAAATTTAGCACTCAAAAATCCGTAAAATAAAATACGGATTTTTGAAAAAAGTGCTTGACATAATGTTATTTCTGTGGTATAATAAATAAGTACTTTGAAAGTATGTGAATATCGCGGTGTGGAGCAGCTAGGTAGCTCGTCGGGCTCATAACCCGAAGGTCGTTGGTTCAAATCCAGCCGCCGCAACCAAATAAAAAGGTACTAGGCAAGGAATACTCGATTGGGAGTGAATGCAATCTTTCTTCTTTGCTTAGTACCTTTTTTATT
>NZ_JBJFHN010000022.1:0-4678 GCF_051893655.1 Porcipelethomonas sp.
GCTTTTTAATAAGAGAATCACTTTCCAAACCATATTATAAAGAAAAGTTCAGAGTAAGAAGTTATTTTTCACCGGCATCACCGGAGGATAAAGTATTTATTGAAATTAAGAAAAAAATCGGAGGCATTGTTACAAAAAGGCGTGTAGCAATGAGTCTGCGTGAAGCAGAAGCATATATAAAAACGGGAATTCATCCGGCTTCTGATAAGTATATCACAAATCAGGTATTGGATGAAATAGACGTTTTTAAAAGAAATTATGATATATTTCCGGCACAGTATATAAGCTATCAGCGAATGGCGTTTTTCGGCAAGGAGGACAAGGATTTTCGTCTGACTTTTGACCGGAATATAACAGAAAGGACTTATGATCTGACACTGAAAAAAGAATCATACGGCAAACAGATTATAAGACCTGATCAAAGGCTTATGGAAATAAAAATTGCCAATTCAATTCCGCTTTGGTTAAGCGAACAGCTTTCAGAACTGGGAATTTACAAGACAAGCTTTTCAAAATACGGCAGAGCTTATCAAAGCCATGTAAAAGAAAAAATTCATCAGGAAAAAGGAGTTATATATGCCTAAAATTTTTGAATCGGTTATCGGAACTAACATTACTATAGGTACATTTTTAATATGCATCATTGCAGCAGTTGCTGCTGGTTTTCTAATAAGCATACTTTACAAAGCAACTCACAGGAAAGAAAGTGTCAGTCAAAGTTACATAATGTCAATAGTAATGCTGCCGGGTATTGTTTCAGTTATAATTCTTCTGATTAATGATACTTCAAAGGCTCTCGGACTTGCAGGTGCTTTTTCGCTTGTACGTTTCAGGAGTGTGCCTGGTGATCCTAAGGATATAGCTTACATATTTTTTGCGATGGCTGCCGGAGTAAGCTGCGGACTGGGATATATTACATTTGCTGCTATATTTATTATCATATTAAGTGCAGTAATGCTGGTACTTAATGCTTTCAAATACGGAATGCCTGATACATCTTCAATGACTCTTAAAATAACTGTTCCGGAAAATCTTAATTATCAGGGACTTTTTGACAGTATTCTTGATGAAAATACTACTTCTTGGCATCTTAAAAGAGTAAAAACCGTTGATTTCGGTACTCTGTTTGATTTGGTTTACAGTATTGAACTCAAAAACAATGTTGATCAGAAAAAATTTATTGATTCCCTGCGTACATTAAATGGTAATTTAAATGTAACATTGATCCTTTATAAATATGACGATCAGATTTATGCAAAATAATCATCATTAATTTTATGATAAAAAGAGCTTTTTCATCGTAAGAAGCTCTTTTTATTTTTAGAAACTGTTCATATAATTTTTTTTAAAATATAGTTAAAATTGCTCTTGAATTCCTGAAAAAAATGTGATATAATATTTATTATAATTTTACAAAATAATTCAACATAAATTTTCGTTTTTTATATCAAGCTACAATTTTATTCTCGGAGGGGTTTATATGAATAACAATTTAGTAATTACGTTGGAAAGACAATTCGGAAGCGGCGGTCTTGAAATAGGAAAAAAGGTTGCCGATAAACTGGGGATACCGTGCTATAATAAAGAAATCCTTGAGTCAGCAGCTGAAAAGAGCAATATTCCTGAGGAATTTCTTGAAAGTATGCAGGAAAATGTTTCTCAGAGCCTTTTGTATAAACTGTCACTTGCTTCACAAAGCAGAAAAAAACTCGATAGTCTGGACAGCGTAGTGCCAAAATCTAATATGCTGTATAATGAAATATCTTCAATTATAAAAAATATGGCTCAAAAAGGAAGTTGTGTTATAATCGGCAGATGTGCAGATTTTATTCTCCGTGACTTTGAACCTTGTTTTCATGTATTTATTTATGCACCTATGGAAATCAGGAAAAAACGTGTTATCGAAAACTATGGAATAAGTTCTGATTCAGCGGAATATATTATCAGAAAGAATGACAAGCGAAGAGAATCATTTTACAATGGTAACACCGGTCATACATGGGGACTTAAGGAACATTATAATCTTTGCCTTAACAGTGGAAAATTTGGTATTGACAACTGTGCTGACATTATTGTTGATTCATTGAAATATATGCAGTAATGATATTACTGATTTAAATTATACATATGATAAAATTGTTTTATATAAAGCTTCTTCGGGATGATTTCCTTTGGAGAGGCTTTTTTATTTTGTCAAATCTTGCTTTAAATAAAAAAATATGATATAATAAATGCAATCGTTTGTTATATATCTATTTTAATAAACGCTAAGCTATTCAGTAAAAATCAGATAGGAAATGTGAACTGAAAATGAGTATTTTAAATGTAGAGCATGTTACCCATGGCTTTGGTGCAAGGCAGATATTAAATGATGCTTCTTTCCGGCTTTTAAAAGGCGAACATATTGGACTTGTAGGTGCTAACGGTGAAGGAAAAACAACTTTTTTAAATATAATTACCGGAAAAATTTTGCCTGACGAGGGAAAGATTGAGTGGTGCCGCCATATTACAACAGGATATCTTGATCAGTACAGTACTCTTGAAAAGGGTATGACAATATATGACGTACTTAAAGATGCATTTCGTTATTTAAGCGATATGGAGCAGGAAATGCTTTCGCTTTATGATAAAATGTCAGACTGTACAGAAGAAGAAATGGATGAAATGATGCAGTCAGTAGGGGAGATCCAGGATATTCTGGAAAATAATGGCTACTATACAATTGACAGCAGAATATCAGAATATGCTAACGGACTGGGACTGAATGAAATAGGTCTTGACCGGGATGTATCAGAGCTTTCCGGAGGGCAGAGAGCAAAGGTACTTCTTGCTAAAGTACTTCTTGAAAATCCTATGATTCTTATATTGGACGAGCCAACAAATTTTCTTGATGAAAATCATATAAACTGGCTGCGAAATTTTTTACAGAATTATTCAAATGCATTTATTCTTGTATCTCATGATATTCCGTTTTTAAATAGTGTAGTAAATGTTATTTATCATGTGGAAAATGCGGTTCTCACCCGTTATACAGGGGATTATGAAAATTTTCAGAGAATGTATGAACTGAAAAAACGTCAGCTTGAACAGGCTTATGAAAAACAGCAGAAGGAAATTGCCGGACTTGAGGATTTTGTTGCAAGAAATAAGGCGAGAGCTGCAACTGCAAACATGGCGAGATCCAGACAGCGTAAGCTTGATAAAATGGACAAAATAACATTGGCAAAGGAAAAAATAAAACCTGTATTCGGATTTCTGCCTTCCAGAACTACTGGAAAAGTTGTGATTGATGCAAGAGATCTTGTTTTAGGCTATGATGAACCTCTTACAAAGCCTATGAGTTTTCAGGTGGAGCGATATCAGAAAATTGCCGTTAAGGGAGTTAACGGATTGGGAAAATCAACGCTGCTTAAGACAATGCTGGGAATAATTCCGCCGGTTTCAGGAACAGTAACTCTTGACCAGTTTGCAGAGATCTGCTATTTTGAACAGGAGGAAATTTCCTCTGAAAAAACTGCTCTGGAAAAAATATGGGAGGAATATCCTTCTATGACAAATGCTGAAGTAAGAGGTGCACTGGCTAAATGCGGACTGACCAGCGAACATATTACCTCACAGATGAAAGTACTGTCCGGCGGAGAAAATGCAAAGGTAAGATTGTGCAGTCTTATGCTCAAACCGTGCAATCTTCTTGTTCTGGACGAGCCTACTAATCATCTGGATACTTATGCAAAGGAAGAACTTAAAAGAGCAGTATCAGAATACAGGGGTACAGTAGTACTTGTAAGCCATGAACCGGAATTTTATATGGATATTGTTACAGATGTATGGAATCTTGAAAAATGGACAACAAAAATTATATAGAAATAATAATTAAAATATGTTTTTTGATAAAACTCTTCACATTTGACAGAATTTGTGATATAATAAAAAAGAATACTGATTATAAATCATTTTAATGTCCTTAACTTATAGGAGGTAATGATATGAATATTAATGAACTGTATGCTCTGTGGTGTGAAAAAGCATGCGATGATCCGGATCTGAAACAGGAGCTTTTATCTGTTGCGGATGACGCCGAGGGTATTAATGACAGATTTTATCGTAATCTTGATTTTGGTACCGGCGGACTCAGAGGAGTAATCGGTGCCGGAACAAACAGAATGAATATATATACTGTAAGAAGAGCAACCCAGGGCTTTGCAAATTATATAAATGAAGCTTTTGAAAATCCAAGCGTTGCTGTTTCTTATGACAGCCGTATAAAATCAGATGTTTTTGCAAAGGCAACAGCCGGGGTTTTTGCAGCAAACGGAATACATGTTTATATTTACAGCGAACTTATGCCGACTCCGGCATTGTCATTTGCTGTAAGGGAGCTTAATTGTCAGGCAGGTGTTATGGTTACGGCGAGCCATAATCCTTCAAAGTATAACGGCTATAAGGCATACGGAGCAGATGGCTGTCAGCTGAATCTTACTGATGCTCAGGCTGTCATTGAAAAGGTTAATGCTCTTGATATGTTTGATGATGTTAAATACATGAAGTTTGATGATGCTGTAAAAGAAGGAAAGGTTGAATATATAAAACAGGATGTTATTGACCGCTTTTATGATAACGTTCTCGCTCAGGGACTTAATACCGATCTGATAGCTCAAAGCGGTCTTAAGGTTGTTTA
>NZ_JBJFHN010000023.1:0-4591 GCF_051893655.1 Porcipelethomonas sp.
AGAGCTTCAAGCAAATCCAACCACTCTGAATATGTGCTAGGGGGTTTTATACTAGTAGAAATCATAGTGATCATCTCCTCTTTACCAAAATCTTAGGTGGAACTATATCCCAATCAGGCAAACCTTCTGCAAATACTGTTGGTGGTGCTTTATACTTTGTTTTTTTGGTTGATGCAGTCTTTACTTCACCATCATCTATCGACTTAAATGCAACTCCGCTTTTCTGGCTATTATCAGTACTTTCTGAAGACTGTGCCGCCATTTGAGCAGCTACTTTTTTCAACCCACATCCACAATTGTTACAATACTCTTGTCCCATTTGATTTTTCATTCCACATACAGGACATACAATAAACTCAACATTATTTTTTTCTTCCATTTTATTCTCCTAATCCGAAATTTTTATTCTTCTATTTGAATCGGAAAGTTTTCTTACATACTGTTCTGGGGTTATTTGATCCAGAAAATCTATAACCTTTTGACTTTCTCCGTCCTTTTCTTCAAATTCCTTGCGAAAATCAACAATTTCAGCTAATGTAGCCCTTATAATTTCACATCCGCTTTTTCTTTTCTGATCAAATTTGGAAATTATATCATTACGTGCCACTTCAACATTTTTCTTGGCGGAAAAATGTTTTATAACAAGTCCGATACCGGCTATTATTGCTATAATACCTACAAGTGTCTTTTTACAAAGCATCATTATCAAGCCTATTACAGCAATTGCAATACCTCCAAAAAGACAATACCTCTCAAATTGACTCAAATAGCAATCAGATAATGCATTTTTCTTTTCATTTTCCACAAGATTGCAAAAATCTTTAATTATTCTTTGCTCATCTTTACCGTCTCGAGTTTTAGTATTAAAGGTATCGACGTTAATTTCAATCTCATTAGGAATGTTCATTCGATTCTTTGCAACAATGTCATTGTATGCATTACTTATCCAACCCTTAGAAAGAGCAATTGCAAACTTCTGAGTGGATACACTTGAATGAGAACTTTCAGGTTTCATAGCTGCATCAGTCAAAAGTTGAGTGAAATCCTTATGTTCGTCAAAAGCCGATTCCTCCATTTTCATGTACTTTGACGCCCTGTCTTCATCGCCTTCAAAATCCACAACAAATTGATTATATTTTTCTTCTTTTCTAAGCGGAACTTCTTCTTCATCGAAGTCATTAACTAAATCATTGAGGATATTATCAAGTTGTTCTTTTAACGAGTCGGTAGATGCCTCTTGATTAAAAATATTGGTAAAGTATTCAAGCAATTCAGCATGTAACATTGCACCTTCCATTATTTGCTGTAACACCGGCCATGTTTTACTGTATTTTGTTAAATATGTATAACTACCACTATATGGCTTTTTTTTCAAACTAATAGCTTCAGACCACTGTTTAGTTTGCTGTTCAACAAATCCTGGCTTTTCAGAAAGGTAATCCAACCATTCTGTCATTTGACGAGAAATGACACCCTCTGAATCTGCCCCTAACAAACCGCTTGCAAAAGCATCAAGTATTATAATTGTTTTTCTGTCAAGGTCTTCTGCATCCTGATTTGCAAGATAACGCTGTGTCCATTTTAATGAAGAAGATTTTCTATCTGCTCTTCTGCAAATCAAAGCCCAAAACAATGATGTTTTCTCATCATCTCTTTTTAATGCTTCATTAACAGCCTTTTCGGCAAGTTCAGGTTGATCATTTATCCATGCTGCCAATGCTACAAGGCACGGAGCCAACCAATATCTTGGGGTAGTAATCATCAATTCTTCTGTAGCATTGGTTATAGTACTTTTCTTAACTATTCCCAAATCGTCTGCTTGTAATATACCAGTTGTTGTTCTTCTGACAACATCATAATGTCCAAATTTTTTTTCAAGTTCTTGACGAATCTGAATTAGTCTCTGCTGTGAGTTTGATTTGGCATTTGCTCTTAATTGCGTATAAACATATTGATGAAAATCCCTTGCCAGTGATTCAACATCGTTATAAATCACCTTAACATTATCATTAACAACATCCACATTAGAATCTACAGTTTCTAACCGACGGTATACCGTTCTTAAGTTTTCATCAATACTGTTTAAGTCTCTTTCAATTCCATTTAGATTGGCAGAACTAATTGTATAATCAGCCATTTTTAAACCTCCAATAAAATCGTGTATACAGACATTAAATTTATTAATCTTACATAAATCATTATACACCAATAGTTATAATCTGTCAACTCTGATAGTTAATTCATATTCTACAAATTTTCGTGTAAAATTATAGTAAATATCAACTAAATCAAGAGGAAATTGAATATGAAAACTATTAATTATAAACTAATGGGCGAACGAATCCGCAGACAAAGAGAACTTTTAGGGTTGACAAGAGAACAACTGGCAGAGAAACTTGAAGTATCCGCAAAGTTCTGTTCAGACATTGAACTTGGCGTCAAGGGAATGTCCATGACCACCCTTGCAAGAATGTCAGATGTACTCTGCATGAACGTTGATTTCATGCTTTTCGGGGAGCAGGAAGAAAAGTCTGACCTTGATACTCTCATATCACTTTTTCGTCATTGTCCGGAAGAACATCGCACCAACTTTCTGAAAATTGCAGGAGCCTTTACGGATTCAGTCGCTGAATAAGCTGCGTACTTCGCTTTCGGTTAAAGTAGGATCAAGACCAAAAAGTTTATAAAGATTTTCAAGAACATAACCGTTATATGGTATTTCTGAAAGTTTGTCAGCCAGTGCATTTTCTCTGCTTTTTCGCTACAGTATTTCAAGTCCGCCACTGTAAAAATCGTATATTAGTTCCCAGATATCAAAATTCCGCATTAACTCATTGATAGTTGTACTTTCATGCTTCATTCTTTTCCCCTCCCTTCGACAATATAATACCACAATCCAAAAAATCTGGGAATACAAAACAGTTACCGGATTTTCATAAATTCCCGGAACTGTTTTGTATCAAAGAAGAAATATAAACGTCAAATAAAGATCATCTTTCAACAAATAATAATCTTTTTACATATGAGTGTGGTATAATATGTTAAACTAAGTGTAAGGCATAGCTTTACAAACCTGTACTAAATCGGGATTTGCAGGTGATTATAATAGATAATTTAAATATATTTCAAAAAGACAGACAAGTGTGAATAAAAAACTGTTTTAATAATAATTGACAAATAAATAAAAAAAAGATATAATAAAATAAAATATGTTTATTACTGCTCATAAGGAGTGATTATTCTGTCTATTATTCTGACCATAAGAGAAGAAATAGTTTGCTTTCTTTTTCTCGTTTTCTTGATATGCTATTATTCGTTTTATAAAAATAATGATGAAAACAGCGATAGAAAACCGTTTCTGAAAATATCATTTTTTGCCCTGGGACATGTAATATTTGATATAGTAACGGTTATAACTGTAAACAATATCAGTATTGTTCCCGGCTTGCTGAACAGAATACTTCATATTGTCTACTTCTGTTTCGGAGTATTGTTTATAGTGGAATTTCTGGACTATGTTATACTGCTTACAATGTCCAATAAGTTTCTGCAGAAATACCGTCGCACAAAGTTTTTATCTGTTATACTTGTAATACTGCTTTCATTCATTCTGCCGTTAGAATATGTTGAGGGCAGAGGAACAAATTACAGTTTCGGTCCGTTTCTTTTTGCTTGCTACGGTATATTTGCTTTATATTGTATTACATCAGTAGTTTTGATTATTGTACATTTCAAAAAACTGGATAAGAAAATGCGTCTTGCTGTTTTTCCGACTACAATACTTATGGCATTGATGATTTCTACTCAGGTAGTTGTTCCTGAGCTACTTATGACGGGAGCAGGTGCAACATTTGTCTGCATAGGTCTGTTTGTTACGGTTGAAAATCCCGTTTCCGAATATTTGGAACAGGCTCTTTGGGATAATTCAACAGGTTTACGCAACAAAAACAGTTTTGGGAAGCAAATGTCTGTATTTGAAAAAAAATATCGAAATAAGCAGCTGAACATTGGCTTCATTATCTGTGATATGAATGGACTAAAGCTTATTAATGATAATTACGGTCACGCCGAAGGTGACAGGCTTATTAAAGCTGTTGCGATGATTCTTACTGATAATCTGAAGAACGCATACAATGTATACAGGATAGGCGGAGATGAATTTGCGGTAATATATATTTCCCCAAATGATAAAATTGTTAATTCAGAAGTTGAAAATGTTCGAACCGCATGCAATAACTATAAGGATAGCCCAATAAAACTCAGCATTGCTATGGGATACGCTTCGGGAACAGGCAATTTTTCGGAATTCATGAAAATATACAATCGAGCAGACAATAATATGTATGAAAATAAAGCAGCAATAAAAAAGCTTAATCCCCAATTTTGCAGATAATTCCAATACAATAGGTGTTGTGGTCAAGTTTTTTTGTAACACCGCAGCAAAATTTTCTGCTGCTCCATAGTATCGTTTTTTATTGCAGTTGATGTTTTTACAGAAATTTTTTCGCAGAGCCCATTTTAGTCTTTACGTATGGCTTTTAGTGATATAATGACATTGGCGATTGTTGTCGATTTCATAAATTTCCACATT
>NZ_JBJFHN010000024.1:0-41845 GCF_051893655.1 Porcipelethomonas sp.
ATCCTACATACACTCCGGAAATGCAGAAAAAAATAAAGGATCTGGTATCTCTTGCCGACCTTATAACGCCAAATATTACGGAAGCCTGCTTTCTTACCGGTACTGATTACACAGGTGAGGATATTTCACGCAGCAAGGCAGAAGAAATTGCGATGCAACTTGAAAATATGGGCTGCAAACACATAGTAATTACAGGAATCGTCAAAGGGAACAGTATACTTAATATGACCTATGAATACGGCAAGGCTGAATTTGACGAGCTTCACCGTGAAACACAAGTTTTCTCCGGAACAGGTGACATTTTTTCATCTGTTGTCTGTGCATTGATTCTTAGAGGAGCTACAGTTGCCGAAGCTGTTTCAGTTGCCGGGAAATTTATTTCCGATGCAATTGAATATACCATCAAGTCAAATACGGCTTTGGCAGAAGGTGTAGTTTTTGAGCCGCTGCTTCATCTGCTTGGGGAAGTCTGAGGCAAAAATTCCGGTCAGCTGTAAACAACAGCAACAGTGCAATAAATTTAAAGTAAATCAGGGGACGCTTTCACTTGCAAAGCGTCCCCTCTAAATTGATAAAAAACTAATGGGAACTTTCAAATGAAGTTCCCATTAGTTTTTTATCATGTTGTACTGTCAGAATATTTTTGAGCTGCTTCCCTCGCAATTGCCGCAGCATCACGCACATTGGCTGTTCCGTCTCCGTTTTTATCTGCACAAAAAGCTTCAAAGCCTGTAAACGAATATCTTTTAGCAACTTTTGAAGAAATGAAAGCCGCATCTCTTATATTGCATGTTCCGTCCTGATTGGCATCACCTTTAACCGAAGTGCGGACATTTACCGACGCTATTGCTGCCCCTGAGGTATCAAGTATGTCTACCTTTGAAAGAGCCGAACCATATTTTTTATATACTGCCGCCGGGGACGAACTGAAAGCATACGTCACCGGATTTCCGGAAGTATCAGTAACAACAATATTCCATCCGGAAAAATTCTTCTGTTCAGTATAGTAATAAAGATTTCCATTTACACGCACATTATAGATACTGCAGTCAATCGAAATAAAATTCAATCCGTTTGCGGATGCATATTCTTCTGCCGAAGAGCCTATATATCCATAAACAGTAAAATTATCAACAGTTTTTTCGTCACTGAATCCCAGTGCCATTTCACCCAATGATGCTGATTTATTGCTGATTGTAATACTTGTAAATCCCGTATCTGCAAATGCTTTATCTCCTATTGAATAAACACTTGCCGGAACAGAAACCAGTTCAAGTTCTTCACATGCTGAAAATGCCCCCGGACATATTGTACCAGTACCATCCGGAATATAATAGGACTTAAGACCCATTCCCGGCGGACATTTTATCAGCTTTGTTCTGTCCTTGCTGAACAGTATTCCGTCCATAACAGTAAAATACTGATTATCCGAATTAACAATTATCTTTTCAAGTTTACTGCATCTGCTAAATGCTTCTGAATTTATATTTACAACCGGCATATCATTTATTTTATCCGGAATTGACGCCATCACAGTATCTGCATCACAGCTTATAATCGATACAGTATCATTACTGTTAATATTATATGTAAAATTCTTGTAAGTATAATTTCCTATCTGATTTCCTGCGTATACCGAAAAGTCAAACAAAGAAATTATCATTAGCGAGAAAAAGCAAGACAAAACTTTTTTAATATTCATATTAAATCCCCCTTAAACCGTAAAATATGATTTTATTATATCATTTACGCATTATTTTGTCAATGACAAGGCTCTTAGAAATGTTAACGCAAATAACTAAAAAATGCTGCGGTATTTTTACCCGCAGCATTTTTACAGGAGGAAGAGACTTACAGTAATCTGGTAAGTTCCATATAATCAAATACATTTATTACGCCATCACCGTTTATATCAGCACTGTCAGCATCAACTTCTGTACCTTCAACATTAATACCTACCATATATTTTTTCAATGTTTCAGCATCTGTTGTGTCAACAACACCGTCAAAATTATAATCGCCTTTGTCGATTCTGTAATTAACTTTTATGGATTCTACAGTAATCGCCGAATTGCTGCCCCACCAGTAACCCATATTTACTGTTGCATTTTTTGTGAGACCCTGCTGAGCAGACTCGTCAAGCTCAATCTGAATAACAGCAGTACCGTCTGTTGTATAGCTTGCTGCATCTTTCTGGAAGTATCCATTATTTTCAAGGTTCATATAAACTGACATATTATAATTTTCAATTGAATTTCCGTTAGCTGAAACAGTAATTTCAAGACTTTCAACAATCTGGTTTGCAGAAACAAGCTCTGAACCTGAAATCTCTAAAATATTGTTCATATTAACCTGACGGTTAAAATCTACAACCTTTGAATACTGAGAAGGCTTTAATGTAACTGCCGGAGTTGTGCTTACTGTAGTGGTTACAGTTGTTGTTTCAGAAGTTGTTGTTGTGATTTCTGTTGTTGTTTCGGAAGTTGTTGTTGTGACTTCTGTTGTTGTTTCAGAAGTTGTTGTTGTAACTTCTGTTGTTGTTTCAGAAGTTGCTGTTGTGACTTCTGTTGTTGTTTCGGAAGTTGCTGTTGTGACTTCTGTTGTTGTTTCAGAAGTTGTTGTAACTTCTGTTGTTGTGATTGTTGTAACCTCAGGCTGTGTATAAATTATTGTTATAGAATCAAGATTCAAAGGAGTAGTTGTACCATACCAGTAACCAACCTGGAAGCTTGAAGAATAACTTAAATTATTGCATGTATCTGTATCGCCCAGATCAATTGTAAATTTATTTCCCTGAATAGTTTCATTAAAATCTTTCTGATACCAGTTGCCGGTTTTAAGAGTTGTTCCTATACCTATGTTTACCTGACCGATATCATCACAGTCAGCTGAGAAATTAAACTCAACCCTTTCAACTGTATAATTACTCTTTATAAGCTTATAAAGATAAACTTTATAAGTATTGTTACTGCTGTTGTCCATCTGAGAGTTAACGGTATATTCAGTTACCTTCATTCCCTCTGCAAGTGCTGAGGAAATTGTTGTCTGTGCAGTAGTTGTAGTAGTTGTTGTGGTAGTAGTTGTTGTGGTAGCAGCTGTTGTTGCTGTTGTAGTAACGGCTGTTCCCTTTTTCCATTCTGCTGCAAGAACGATTGTGTCTCCGGACAAAACGCCTGGAACTGTAAATTCCGCACCTGCATCATATGTTACATCTTCATAAGACCAGCCAGTAAATGTATATCCGCTTTTTGTAAACGGATTTTCAGGAAGATTAATTAAATCTCCGCATGTTGCGTTAACATAAATATTTGATGCACCATCATCTGTTTTACCGCCGTTTCCGGCAAAAGTAATACTATACTTTTCAGGAGTCCAGTTAGCGATAAAAGTAATGTCATTATCAGGCATTGTGTACTGTGAGCTTGGTGAAACAGTTTCGCCTGTTGACGGAATATACCATGAAGAAAGTTTATAGCCCTTTCTGGAGAATCTTGAAGAAGCTGCAACGTCAAATGAAACTCCGGCAATTCTCTCATAGGAAACTTCCGTTGAACCTACAATATCATCATAATCTCCGGCTTGGTATGTCAGCGTATGATAAGTATACGTTACAGCGTTTGCCGGAAATGCACCTGCTGCAATTGTAAATACAAGTATTAATGAAGATAAAACTGAAACGATTCTTCTGACTGCGGACTTCTCAAACATAATTAACACTCCTTCTTCTTTAAACGGTATTTTTCCAGCCATACGAAAACAAAAAACCGACGTCCTCTTACAAAGACGCCGGTTGAGCAATCAAAAAACAACAATTGTATAATCAACAAATGCTGGCAACCGGCTGTCATACCATTTCTGGGTTAGACCCTTAGCTTTGCGTCCTTGCCTTTCAGCAAGTTTGCTAAATATTAAATTTTCCATTATTAAGAACTTTAAATATGCTGTGTTCTTTTCTGTGTTTATAATATACCACGAAAACGTTTCAATGTCAACAGTTTATGGTGAAGTTCTACAAATTAATCTTCCACAAGTTGTATTTTAAGGAAAAAATATACAAACTGCACTAATTTTAAATAAAGTTAATCATTACTTGTTTTAGCAATTAAAACGTTTAACCTTTAAAAACCAGTATTTTTGATAAAAGCTGACAAAAATATAACAATATTGCTTTTCTATAATCGGCATCAAAATCAAAGAATACCAAATCACTATGTATTTACTGGGCTAAAACGTTTAAGAATTATTTTTGAAAAAAGTAAATTATTGCCCTGAATTTTTTTATTCTGCTATCAGGATTCTACAAAAAATTTATATAGTCTGTACTAAAATAATGTTATGCCGTTAAAAACAAAAGGAGGTTTAAATTTCAATGTCCGTAAGAATAATAAATGAAGAAAACAAAGTCACTGCCATACTGTCCGGTGAAATAGATCATCACATTGCAGGGAATCTTCGCAGAGATATAGATTTTGCCATACATGAAAATCAGCCGTCAGAGCTTATTCTTGATTTTGCAGATGTAGGATTTATGGACAGCTCCGGAATCGGACTGGTCATGGGAAGGTACAAGCTCATGCAGGAGATAGGCGGAACAGTCACCATAAAAAATCCCCAGAATCATATAAAAAAAGTCATGAGACTTTCAGGAATAGACAAGCTGACATCAATATGTAATGTTTAAGGAATGTGAAATAATGGAAATATTAAATGAAATGAAAATAAGCTTTAAAAGCAAATCAGAAAACGAAGGCTTTGCAAGAACGGCAGTATGTGCTTTTGCCGCATTGCTTGATCCGGGAATTGAAGAAATAGCTGATATCCGTACTGCTGTATCCGAAGCCGTAACAAACTGTATTGTTCATGCATACCGTGGAACAGAAGGATTAATTGAAATCACTGCCCGTATTCTCAAAGGCAATGAAATCTACATAAAAATAAAAGATAAAGGCTGCGGCATTCCGGATGTGGAACAGGCTATGGAACCGCTTTACACTACTGCACCCTATGAAGAAAGAGCCGGACTGGGTTTTGCTGTTATGGAAAGTTTTATGGACAGTCTTAAGGTAAAAAGCACTGTGGGCAGAGGAACTGTTGTAACTATGAGAAAAAGGCTTGGTACGGCTGATGAATAAACCGGCTGCCGAAGAAAATCTTGGTCTGGTTCACTTATGTGCCAACAAATTCCGGGGCAGAGGAATAGAGTATGACGACCTGTATTCTGCCGGGTGCATAGGACTTCTTAAAGCTATTGATGCTTTTGACAGTGAAAGGGGAGTTAAATTTTCCACCTATGCAGTTCCGGTAATACTGGGAGAAATAAAACGCCTGTTCCGTGACGGAGGAACTGTAAAGGTAAGCCGCAGTCTGAAAGAGCTGTCACTTAAAACTGTCCGTGCAAGAGATGAAATGTCCAAAGAGCTTGGAAGAGAACCTACCTTGTCTGAGCTTAGCCGCAAGCTTGATACAGACGAATGTATAATTGCACAAGCTCTTTCGGTAAGCCTTCCGCCAATGTCTTTGACCGACAGTACAGATGACGGCGGCGGTCAGATTGATGTTGCAGTCCCCTCCCCGGATATAGAAATCGGAGATTCTATTGCGATACGCCAGATTCTTGAGGAAATGGATCCCAGAGACCGTCAGCTTATTATTTTACGGTATTATAAAAATTTCACCCAGTCAGCAACCGCACAGAAGCTGGGAATGACTCAGGTTCAGGTTTCCAGACGAGAAAAAAAACTGCTCACATTTATGCGTGAACAGCTTATAAAGTAAAAATATTATTTGTTTTCTCTTTTTGCGTTAAGATCATCCATCTTCTTTTTTACGTTCTCATCTCTTGTAAGACCGTAAACAATACTGTAATAAAATAATGCTTCTTCCGGACGTGAGTTATGTTCAACACAGTATTCACCCAGAGAATAAGCTATATTTACCAGATCTTTATCCGGACCGTTTTTGATTTTATATTTTTCAAATGCATCCAGAACCTCTTTTCTGGTAGGCGGAGCGACCTTTTTGCCCATAAGCATACCAACATGGTGAAGCTCACCTGTTACAGCATCGTTAGGAGCATAAAGCAGGCTTTCATAATAAAAGCATACTGCTGATTCGTAATCCTTTATTTCTATGCAGTAAAATCCCAGATTACAGTAACATCTTGCAATATCCTCCGGTGTAGAAGCAATAGGAAGAGTATCTCTTACGCATGCAAAAAGCTTTTCGGGTTCAAGAAGAAGCTTAAAAGTTTCGGCAAGTTCAAAGCGAGGTCCCACATTTACCGGATTGTATTTGATAGCCTTTTCCAGTACCGGTACTGCTTCCTGAGGTCTGTGAAGTTCTACCAGAAGATATCCCAGTGATGTCAGATATGTACAGAAATCAAACGGAGTTCTCTCATATCTTTTCTCAGGCTTATAGATATGAGTGTAAAGATACTCATCAAATGGGTTTCTGAATGAAAACTGATTGCATTTATCATTATCTGCAAAATATTTGTCTGCCTGAGCTTCAATTTTTCTGATAAGCTTTACAGCACCCTCAAGCTTTTTTTCTCTTACCAGCTTATCAGCTTCATTAAACACCTGATCAATACGTTTGCCGTCTATAAACACAGATTTTTTCAGCAGTTCCTGTTTATCTTCCGGCAAAAGATTAAATGTCATATCACTTAAGATCTTCATGATTTCATTTGCGTTTTCATGATCTTTATATTTGATTGCCTGTTCCTGAAGATATACAGCATCCTTCTGCGGTTCTCCGGTAAGTCCTTTTTTTATTTCTTCTATAATATCATTAACCATTATTTTTCTCCTATCTGTTTACATTTAGTTTTTTAATTATACAACATTTTGAATAAAAAATCAATAGAAGTCATTAAAATTATTGTAATATTTTCAGGCTTTTTATACTAATCCCTCATCGTTCTGACGAAAAGATTGTCTGACAGCGTTTCGTCAATCAAGGGAGGACAATGCAAAGTGACGGAATGATAGCGTACAAGATTTTCATCAGGTGGATGGGGACTGGTATTAGCACTTGTACAGAGTTGAATTCCAAAACATTAAAGCAGACTGTTTTAAAATAGGGGACGCTTTGCAAGTAAAAGCGTCCCCGGATTTAATTTAAATTAAGTATTTCTACAGTCTGAAATCCCTTCAGAAAAAATTATTCTGAAGGGATTATTACTTTTTTAATTTTCTGCATTACGTGGTTTTGAAGCAAACGCAAATATCACCATGATTATTATTCCCAGTATCAATGCTGCTGCCTGAGCATAAATAAGTTTGTCATTGATATCATTTATAGCACCTGTCACCGCAGAATAAATATAATCATTTCTGATTACCAGTTTCTGAGTATATCCGGAAAGGCGTATATAAAGCCCCGGAATCAGTACTATAACAGACGAGCAGATAAGGACAGATGAGATCCAGTAAAGAAAATATGATTTTTTCTTTAAATTCATAATGAAAATTAAAATAATACATACAAGAACCACCCCTGCCATAACAGCTGAAGCTGTATCCAGAAGTCCATAAACTGTTCTCACTTTACTTAACACTCCTGTTTTATTAATGTATGAAAGCATATAGACATCAGTAAAATTATCAATTTCATTTCTGGCAGTATCAACAGTTTTCTGAAGCTGACTGTTATAATCGTCATTTACCTCAACATTATTTTCTTCTGCAAATTTTTCAAAATAATCGCTTATACTTTTTTCAAGTTCTTCAAAATCAATTTCAGCATCAGCAATTTCATTAGTGTTTCCGGTTATATAATCAAAAACACGTGAAATTTTCTGTTCTATAGCATCTTCAACAAGTTCTTCACTGACAGCAGACATATAAACCTCTGCCGGAATACGTGAATAATTGCTGCTTTTTTCAAAATAATTCTCAATCTCGTTTAATACCTTCTGGGAAACGTGATTTTTTTCCACTGCATTTATGTATGTTTGTTCATTCAGCACCTGAGTTTTTGCAAACACCAGACATTCTGTACCCAGCAGTGCAAACACCATAATTATTGACAAAATCAGATTGGGAATGTATTTTTCCATTTTTTTCATAAAGCGTCTGATCCTTTCTATTCGTAAAACTTCTTTTCAACCAGCTCGCATATTACAGCAAGCCTGTCCTCAGTAGGACCGAGAAGATTTCCGTAGCATGTGTAAAGAGTCAGACGGTCATCGGTAGTAGGAGCAATAAACGCATTATTTGTATCCTTAAATATTGTGCTTTCCTTTGCTTTATATGTAAACTCGCCGTAAGACGTAGTCAGAACAATAATATCGCCCTCTTTTACATCTCCCAGGTTCAGGAAAAACGTATTACAGTGTGCGTCCAGCACAACATTGCCCTTTTCACCAATAAACACAGAACCTGTGTACTGGCATACACCCTGATCCAGCAGTTCATCACTGCTTCCCCAGTAAACAGGAGCTTCAAGGTCAATGGAATCTATTTTTAATGTTGCGTATTGTGATCCGAAAGAGGGGTAAACAATTTTGCTTCCGTCATCCAGCTGTGACTCTGTTTCTTTTTCAAGGTATTTTATTTCATTTATCTGTTCATGTCCTGAATTTGCAGAAAAAATAATGTCTGCTGCCGCCTTAAGCTTTTTTACAGGCATATACCCTGCTCCGGCTATTGCTCCGCTGCATATTGCAAATATCACCGCAGGAGTAATAAGCAGCATACCCAGATTTCTGCGTTTTTTAGTATAAGACATAGCTTATTCCTCAGCTTTCTTGTTGTATCTGCTTAAAAGCCATGCTCCTGTACCGCCCGCAGCGATCATTCCGGCGCATAATGCAGCAACCCATATAAAGCCGTCATTACCGGAATTATCCTGAACGCCTGTCTGATCAACAAGCTTGCCTACAGGTGTTACAAGCTGAACATTGCCTTCAGAATCACGGACAGTCATAACAAAACTTTTTTCAGCCTTCTGCTCAACTGTAATATCAAGTCCCATCTTCTTGCCGGCTTCCACAATCTCATTAATAGAACTCAGAACCTGTTCGCTTGTCATTTTATCAGCAATTTCTCTTAAGAATGAGTCGTCAACTATGCCCGTATCAGGATCAACCTTTGCTTCGCCTTTCATTTCAGCTACAGTTTTTCCGAAATACTGCATAGCAATATCGTCCATTTCCGAGCCAACATTTGAAATTTTTTCAACCAGAATATCATACTGGCTGGAAGAAAATTTATTTACCTTAAGATAATTGTCCAGAACCTGAACATATTCCTCAAGAAATCCTGCACCTCTGGCAGCTGCTATAACATCATCAGCAGTTGCAGCTGAAACGCTTATTCCGGCAGTACACATAATTGAAACGGCAGCAGCTGCCGCCGCTATTTTTTTTAATGATTTTTTCATTTGTTACCTCCGTATATTATCTGAAAAAAATTATCTTGTTAAGAAAAAAGCTATATAATCAATTTAACATGTAACCGACGGTTTGTCAATAGTAAAAATTAATAAAACTACTGGAAAATAAAGCTATTTTATTGTTCCTCCCCCCAGAACGACCTCATTCTGATAAAAAACAGCTGCCTGACCCTTAGCCGGTGCTCTCTGGGGAGACAGAAATTTCACAAGCACTTCCCCATCTTTTTGCGGATAAATAACCGCTTCCTGCTCGTTCTGACTGTATCTGGTTTTAACGGTTACTTCCATAGGCTGTTCAAGACCATCCATAGATATCCAGTTCACATCATAAACCATTATCTCCGGTTTGTAAAGATCTGCTTCATCGCCTATTGTAACTGTATTAAGCTCTGCGTTTTTTTCTACAACATATGCAGGCTTTCCGAGAGAAATCCCCAAGCCTTTTCGCTGCCCCACAGTATAGTTGATCACTCCCTTATGAGTACCGATTTTTTCACCATGAGTATTTAAAAAGTCCCCCTCAGGTATTTCACATCCGGTATTTTTTCTTATAAATCCGGCATAATCTCCGTCGGGAACAAAACATATATCCTGACTGTCCGGCTTGCGTGAATTTACAAGTCCTGCGTCCTCTGCTATTTTTCTGACCTGCGACTTGTCATATCCGCCCAGAGGAAACAAAGTCTTAGAAAGCTGATACTGAGTAAGTCCATAAAGCACATATGTCTGATCCTTTGAACGGTCAGCCGGTCTTATCAGCAGATATTTTCCGGTTTTTTCGTCAAATCTTCTTTCCGCATAATGCCCTGTTGCAATATAATCATAGCCCAGTTCCTCAGCTCTTCTGAGCATTTTATCAAACTTTATATGCTTGTTGCATTCAATACAGGGGTTCGGAGTTTCGCCTTTAAGATAGCTGTCAGCAAAATGCTCCATAACATTTTTTCTGAAATCGTCCTTGAAATTGAATACCACATGGTCAAAGCCCAGCTTGTATGCAACACTTCTTGCGTCTTCAACATCCGAAAGAGAACAGCAGGTTCTCGTACCTTCCTCAATATCCTCCCCGTCAAACAATTTCAGAGTTACTCCCATAACTTCATAACCTTCGTCCAGAAGAAGCTTTGCCGCCACGGAGCTGTCAACGCCTCCGCTCATTCCCACCATTACCTTTGCCATTGATTATCCCTTCTTTATAATTTCCGTAATTTCACTTATATTTTTCACAGCCGCATCTGATTTCCGGCAGATTTCATCCCAGTCTGAACAGGAAGTACTGTCATAAACGCCTATTGTAAAAAAACCGGCATCAGCAGCCGTTTCAATACAGTGCAGAGAATCCTCAACAACAACGGTATTATAGAATGAACATCCCATTTTTTCCGCAGCCTTAAAAAATATATCAGGCTTATCCTTGCCAGCCCCCACGTCAGAGCATGTTATAACGAAATCAAGACTGTCATATAATCCAAGGCGTTTTAATGCACTGTCTGCAAGACTGTTATAGGTTGCCGTAGCAACGCACATTTTAAAGCCGTATTGTTTCAGTTCCTCTATAGTCCTGTCTGCACCGTTTTTCAGCGGAATCACATTCCTGTACTGATGAGACACCATTTCCTCGATTCTGTTTATAATATATTCGCATGAATGTTCCAGAGAAAACTGATTTTTAAAATACATAGCAGAATCCTGAATAGTCATTTTCTTTACAATATCAGAAACGCCCTCCGGCGGTACAATACCGTTTTCCTCAAGAAACATCCTGTCCACATTTTCCCATACGCTCATAGAATCCAGCAAAGTACCGTCAAGATCAAAAATAACTCCTTTAAAATTTCTGTTCATCTGTTTTAATACCTATTCTTGCCCTGTAATCAGCCTGTCCCTTTCCTATTTTATCCTGTGCCAGAGCGTATATATCCGATGCTCTTCCCTCTATCCGGGCAAAACGCTCCGCCTCCGGACTTGTTTTTGAAAGTCTTGCAAGGGAAGTTGAAAAAGGAATTTTCCCCGTTTCCCTTACTTTTGCAAGAATATCACGTCCTCTTTCGCTGACTGCCAGAATTCTGCCGTAAGGCGGAAGTATCTCAAGATCACTTTTTGTAATTCCGATAAGCATATTAAGAAATATTCTTTTAAGTCTTGCCATTGTATATCTTTTGGTTTTAATACTCATCAGAATTTCTTCAAGATTATTTTTATCAGCCGCTTCAAGAATTCTGTATTCCAGTCCCTGTCCCACATCAGGAACACGCCTGAGTTCCTCCGGAGAAGATGTCCTGAGCTTGTATATTATGATGCGTTCCAGGTTTGAAATGTCCGCTGTTTTTCCCTCAGCACGGGCATTCGTATACGCCTGACTTACATAGTCAGGTACAAGACTTGAAAAATCACTTTTATCAGTCATGCATTTTCTTATAAACGAAGCACTTGCAATACCGTCCAGAGCTGTCATAGAATCATGGGCAGCACTCTTTCTCTGTACAGTAAAGGGCTTTATGGAAGAATTAAAATGTTTTAAAGCTTTCAGGTATTCCACAGCCAGAACATTATTTGGTGACGACAGAATGTCGCCTATTCTGTTGCCGAGTTTTTTCCCAAGACGCTCATATACCATAGTATTTATTGCGTTGGGATATGACATACCGTTTCTCAGATACTCTTCAAGCTCCGGAGATTTTGAACACTCATCTGCTATTTCAGCGGCTCTTTCCAGCTCCGCTACTGAACCCACTTCACTGCCGAAAGATATTTCATCCACGCATCCCAGCGAATCAAGAATATATACTGCTCCCCTTGCGTAGAATTCTGCCGACGACAGAGAGTAAACCGACGGAATTTCTATCACAAGATCAGCACCGCATTTCAGTGCAAGTCCTGCCCTTGTAAACTTATCTAAAACCGCCGTATCTCCCCGCTGTACATAATTTCCGCTCATAATGGCTGCTATGTGCGTAGCCCCGTTTTCTCTGGTTTTCTTAACGTGATAAAAATGCCCGTTGTGAAATGGATTATATTCGCAGACGATTCCGGTTATTTTCATTTTCCTGCCCTCTTTTCCTGAATTTTTAAGTTTACGTTTATTATACCACATTTTATTACATAATGCAATTAAGCAAGGATAAAGAGGTTTTTATACATTTTGACATTTATATTAATAATTTGTAAACAAAATATAAATTATATTGACATTTAATATATAAAGGTATATAATTTAGTCAAATGTAAAAATATACCATTAATACTGAAAAGTTCGATAAAGGGGGTAATGATTATGTTAGATATTATATGCTTTATCATAGGTATGACTGCTGTATTTTCCTGCTCTGATTTTGAAGACTATAAGGCTTATGATTATCAGAGTTACGTTCAGGAATCAGTTAATAAAAACGAAAATGAAGAAATTCCGCACTATTACAACAGCATTGATTCAGGCGAATCTTATTGGTTTGGCGATATGTACCAAAACCTTCCGGTTGTAACCGACATATTTGAACCGGTTTACATTGAAGAATAAATATAGTTATCCTTTTTTATGTCCCTATGTCGAAAAATGTATATTTTTTATAAAAGCTCTTGCAATTTCATGAAATAAGTTATATAATGTTAATGTATAAAAATCATTTTGAAAGGTTGTTTTTTACATATGTTAATTTTAGTTGTAAATGCCGGAAGTTCATCTCTGAAGTATCAGCTTATCGACATGGACGGTGAAAAGGTTCTGGCAAAGGGAAACTGCGACAGAATCGGTATTGACGGTCATATTTCACATAAAACCCATGACGGCAGACAGATCAATGAAGACTGCTCCTTCCCGACCCATACTGAAGCTTTTGAAAAGCTTGTTGATTCACTGGTAAATGGTGATGCTGCCGTTATCAGCAGTATGTCTGAAATTTCAGCAGTAGGTCACAGAGTAGTTCAGGGTGCAGAAGTGTTCAGCGAAACAACTATTGCCACAGATGAAGTAATTGACAAGATTGATGAACTTGCAGAGCTTGCTCCTGTTCACAATCACGCTCATGCACTGGCTCTGAGAGCCTGCAAAAAGGTATTTTCTGCTGATGTTCCTCAGGTCGTTGTATTTGATACAGCTTTCCATCAGACAATGCCTCCGAAGGCTTATATGTACGGTATTCCTTATGAAGACTATGAAAAATACCATGTAAGAAAATATGGTTTCCACGGTACATCTCACAGATTTGTATCTGCTGCACTTGCAGAGGCTATGGGCAAAGATCTCAAGGATTTAAAGGTTGTTTCCTGCCACCTTGGAAACGGTTCTTCAATTACTGCAATAGAAAACGGAAAATCAATTGATACTTCAATGGGCTTTACTCCTCTTGACGGCGTAATTATGGGTACAAGAAGCGGTGCTATTGACGCTTCTGCTGTTACATATCTTGAAAAGAAAATGAATCTTAATCCGGACGAAATGAGCAACTACTTAAATAAACAGTGCGGATTCTTAGGCGTATCTCATGTTTCCTCTGACAACAGAGAAATTTACGAGGCTATCCATCACGGTGATGAAAAGGCTCAGCTGACTGCTGATATGCTCCGCTACGAAATCAAGAAATATATCGGCTCCTATGCAGCTGTAATGAACGGTCTGGACGCTGTTATTTTTACAGGCGGCATCGGTGAAAATTCATGGGAAGTACGCGGCGGCGTATGCACAAACATGGATTATCTTGGCATCAAGATTGACTTTGACCTGAACAAGACAGTAAGGGGTACTCTTACAAAAATTTCAACACCGGATTCAAAGGTTGAAGTATGGGTTATTCCGACAAATGAAGAACTTCTTATCGCCAGAGATACTTTGGCTATTATTTCCAAATAATAAAAGTATGAATTTAAAACAATTAAAAATAACCCGGAAATAATTTTTCGGGTTATTTTTACATAGATAAATTGTGTTAAAGGCAAAATTATGTTTAAGAAAGATAAAATAAGGCGTTATCTAGATATCATAAAAACGTCAGGAAATTTTTCTGCATTTGAATTTCTTTTAAGTGATTATCTTTCCGGTAAACTCAAGCAAAAACTAAGTGAAATCGGATTTTCAAAAATTGAAATTTATGTAGATTGGCTAGAAAACTATAAGTGCATTAACATTCAAGGCAAAAGCAAATCAGATATTTATATTGACTTTCAAGCAGAGAAAAACGAATTTTTTATCGCTTTGTCAAAAGATGAACCAGATGATGGCAGTGTTATAAGAACACCTAAAGAAGCAGATGCTTCATTTTATTATTCTGAATTAGCCACTCGATTAAATGAGTTCAATAAAGAGGAATCATAAATGGATAAACTATACCAAAACTTATATAGCGATGCTGTAAGGGCTGCCGAAAAATCATACTCACCATACTCACAGTTCAGAGTCGGTGCGGCACTTTTATGCAGTGACGGAAGCGTTTATACAGGCTGCAATATAGAAAATGCGTCATTTTCTCTTACAAATTGTGCGGAACGAACGGCATTTTTCAAAGCAGTTTCAGAAGGCAAAAAGGAATTTGAAGCAATAGCCATTGCCGGAGGACATGAAAATTTAAATGAACCCTGCTATCCCTGCGGAGCATGCCGTCAGGTTATGGCTGAATTCTGCAATAAGGATTTTAAAATTATACTTTCTGACAAAATTCTGACGCTGAATGATGTTCTGCCATACGCTTTTGACCTGGATTGAATTTCAAAAAACATATACTGGAGGACAAATGAAATGAAAAGAAAATCTATTTTAATTACACCTGCTGTCGCTCTGGCACTGCTGACCTGTTTCACAGGCTGTATGTCAAAGGAAGCAAAATCAGCTCAGAAAAAAATTGATGCACTTCCTGACAATTATTCCGAAGATATTTTATCTGATCTTGAAAAAGCCAGTGAAGCCTATGAAGCATTGGAAAATGAAGATAAAGAACAGGTTGATGATGACCTGATCGATGATCTATATGAGCAATATTACAAATCAATATCTGACGAAGCAAACCAAAAAATTGAAGATTTTGATCCAACTAAATACAGTACTATAGAAAACTACAGCAAAGGATTAGAAGATTTCAACCAGATCGTAGACTTTATTAAAAAAGCCGATATAAATGCTTATCCTGACATTGATTTCAATACGCTGAGAAACAAACTCTCAACATATAAAGGGTATCTTATTGATTTTGTAAATGAAACCAAATCACTGGACACTTCGCTTAATACTGTAAGAACCAATCTTCAGACTATTTCGGATAATTATTCAAATTACAGCATGGTTGCTACTTTCTGCGGCAATATTACTTTTGGAATGGAAAGTGTATCGTCAGATTATGTGAATAAAGATGATTTCTTAGCAAAAATAGAAGAATTAAAAAGCTTTGCATCTTCAAATACATATTCGGACAGTAATTCTATGGAATTTGTAAATAAATACACAGCTGCTGCGGACGCTTATAACACAATGATTGAAGAAGTAAACTCCTATTATGAAAAAATGGATCTGGAATCATTTGAAGAACAGACAGATGAACTTATTCAGAATGTTGAAGAACTGAATGATGTAATAGATAATGCAAACGAATCATTTAATGAATAATTTCAGAAAATTTCAAAAAAGCGAGAAAAAGATATTGACTTTTTTTCGCTTATATGATATAATTATTTTTGTAATGCGGAGTAATGTGTAAAAACATCCGCCTCGGGTCTTTCCTTTGGGTTTCTGTCGAGTAAAAATCAGGAAACAATATGCGGATATGGCGGAATAGGCAGACGCGCTAGCTTCAGGTGCTAGTCCTCGCAAGGGGGTGCAGGTTCAACTCCTGTTATCCGCACCATAATGCAAACCGGATTTCATTTTATGAAATCCGGTTTTTTATTGCATGGTCACATTATATGTCCATCAATATAAAAATCAGAACTTTTTACTTCTGTATTCCGTAGGCGTTACACCAGTAATTTTTTTAAATACTTTACAAAAATGGCTTTGTGATGAAAATCCAAGAAAATCACTTATGGAAGCAAGACTTCGATCCGTTTCATAAAGCAATTCTTCAGCCTCCTGAACCTTTTTCATATTAATAAAATCTGAAAGATTAGTACCTGTCTGTTTTTTGAATTCTGTTGTAACAGATCCGCGGCTCTTCCCTAAATATTCAGCTATATCAGACGTTTTAATAGGTTCGGAAATATGATTATATATATATTTGGATATGTCATTTACTAATTTGGAATTGTTTTTATTATACTGATGATGTTTTTTAACTCTGTCTGCGTAATCCAGCAGCATATGATACTGAAGATTTTTTATTCTGTCGATGTTTTCCAGTGATTCGCATTTGATTATATACATTTCTTCAGCAGCTACTGCCTCGTCAATATCCAGACCAGCTTCAATTGCAGCTCTCGAAGCAATCGTCTCTAACTTTATAAAGAAATTCTTCTGATGCCGAATAAGATGCAAAGCAAGATTTCCGGAACTTACCGCAGGAATCTTTGACGCACCGTCTATAAGTCCTTCAACATCTCCATTCATAATTTTCTTTATTATATCCTTTTCTATTGAAAAAGCTCTGGCATTATTCAAATGTGAATCCTCATCCTTTTGAGATACAAATTCACTTTCTTTTATTTCAGAAGAAATATTTTTTTGTTCTGCATTTCTTATTCTTATGTCTGATATATCATACCTGGTTCTGTTTACAGAAAAGTTATATAAAATAACCGACTGTATTACACTATCAAGATGTATTCCGGAAAGTGACATCATTTCAGAAACAAAAAGCGGTATTTCATTTCCAGAAAGTTTAAGCATAAACGCCAGCTTTTTAAGCTCACTTTCAGATTTTTTCAGTTCACTCACAGGTCCTGCAACAAATTTATAATTATTGTGATTCACAATCCCATAGTAAAAAAAGTTGTCATCCACATAATAACTGACCTCGTGATGTTCATTCATAATATTGTCAAGGCAAAGCAGAACCGGATCAGCAGGAAGATTTACAGTTGAAAAATAGTATATTTGTTCTGTATTTTTGTATAGTCTGACAGGCATTCCAAACATATTTGCAAACTGACGGCTTAAATAAATCAATTCTTCTTCAGTCATTTTTATTTCCTCCTTTGCAATCCTGGTTAATATGCCTTATTAACCAGACAGTCAAATATTTTTAATCAGTTTATTTTCTGATTTTATTTTATCATATTCCATATAATTTTTAAAGAGATTTTAAAAAAATATTGAAATCGCTACAAATAAACAAATTGTATTACAATTGTGCAATACAAAATTATTTAATTATGCTACAATAAACTATATAAATTTTTTAAAAATATATAGGAGGACGACTATGAATCTGAAAAAAATAGCTGCAAGCTTTACTGCGGCTGTTTGCTGTACGGGAATATTATCTTATTTGCCGCAAATCAGCGAGAAAACTTTTGCAGAAGATTGTGTTTACAATGACTTTGAAGTCAATTATGATGGCTGGCACAGTAATACAGACACAGTCAAACTGAAAGCAGAAAATGGAAAAGGCTTTGAAAATTCCAGAGGAATGACTGTTTCAGGACGTAAGACAAAATCTGACGGAGTAAGTTCCTCAAAGGGTTTCTATCTTACAGGAGAAATTAATTATACATATAGTATTAAAGTTTACAGCAAAACTGACGAAAAATTCCGGTTATCGCTTCTTTGCATTGATTGCGAGACAGGAAAAGAAACCGTAATTGAACTAAAAAACAAAAATGTAAAAGCGGGCAAATGGACTGAGTTGTCTGCTGACTATACTGCTCCGGAAAACAGCTGCGAATTCAGACTTACACTCACAACCGACAGTGTAAATGATTTCAGCTTCGATGACGTTTTGATAACTTCAAAAGAAAAGAATTCAAGTACTGTTTTTGCCGCATCTGCTGACAAAGGTCTTAAAGATGAGTTTGCCGGATATTTCAAGGTAGGCAATATACTAAACGGCAGTACAGTGCAAAATTCAGCAATCACAGCAAATATTCTTAAAGATTACAACAGTATTGAATGCGAAAACGAAATGAAGCCCGATGCAACTATTGTCCAGTCACAGTGTACGGATACCAATATAGGCGTTTCTCTTAATAACGCCGCTGCAATTATGGATTTCTGTGTTCAGAACAATATAGCAATGAGAGGTCATACTCTTGTGTGGCACAGTCAGACTCCTACATGGTTTTTCAAGGACAATTTCCAGAATGACGGTAACTGGGTTTCCTCGGATGTAATGGATCAGCGTATGGAAAGCTATATAAAAAATATATTTGCAGCAATCAAAGAACAGTACCCTGAGCTTGACCTTTATGCATATGACGTTGCAAACGAATGTATAAGTGACGATTCAGAAAGAACGCAAAATAACGGCGGCACAAGAGAACCAGGTGAAAATATAAGCGGACAGTCACCATGGGTTCAGGTTTACGGAGATAACAGTTTTGTTGAAAAAGCATTTACTTATGCAAGAAAATATGCTCCTGACGGCTGTGCTTTGTACTATAATGATTACAATGAATACTGGGATCACAAAAGAGATGCAATTTACAGTATGTGCAAATCCCTCTATGAAAAAGGACTTCTCGACGGTGTCGGAATGCAGTCCCACATCAATGCAAATTACGATGGATTTTCCGGCGTATCTGCCTACACCACAGCAATGAAAAAGTTCCTTTCAATCGGTTGTGATGTTCAGATTACTGAACTTGATATAAGTACTGAAAATGGTACATATACACTCCAGCAGCAGGCTGATAAGTACAAGGCAATTTTCCAGGCTGCAATGGACTGGAACAGTAATCCGGAATCTGACGGCAGAGTAACGGCGGTCTGCATCTGGGGTCCAAATGACGCAAATACATGGATCAAAACAGAAAATGCACCTCTTCTTTATGATGCAGATAATCAGCCTAAGCTTGCATATACAACACTTATTTCCATGATACCTGAATCAGAATGGGGCAGCGGCAGCACACCTGTTGAACCTAATGAATACGGCTGGTATTTTCAGGACGGCTTTGAAGGTGATGTATGCAGCTGGACCGGAAGAGGCTCAGCAGATATAATGACAAGCGGACGTACTTACTATGTAGGCAATGAGGCTCTTCTTGTCCAGAACAGAGAAGCTTCATGGAACGGTGCTGCAAAACCGCTTAGTACTGCAATATTCAAGCCGGGCACAGAATACAGTTTCAGTGCAAATGTTACATATTTTGACGGAAATTCCACAGATAAATTCTATTTAAAATTACAGTATACTGATGAAAATGGCGAAACACAGTATTCAACAATTGCAGAAGCCACAGGAATCAAGGGTGAATGGGTTCAGCTTGCAAATAAAAATTATAAAATTCCTGCTGATGCATCAAACATGCAGCTTTACATTGAAACAGCCGAAACTACTAATAACTTCTATATTGACGAGGTTATCGGAGCAGTTGGCGGAACATCAATTCTTGGGGCAGGTTCAGTTGATATCATTGCCGGAGATGTTAACTGTGACGGTACAATTAATGTTTTGGATGTAATTCTTGCCAAAAGAGGAATAAGCAGCGGTTTTGACAATACAGCACAGGAAATTGCAGCTGATGTTGATCAGAGCGGAACTGCTGATACTTCAGATGTAGAATATATTCAGCAGTTTCTTACAAAGAAAATAACTGAATTTCCAATTGCAGAAAAACCTGTAACACCTGTAGATACCGAAAAAATGGCATCAATATTTTCAGGTATCACTATTGCCGAAAGCTATAAAAAAGACAATGTAAACAATCCGCTTTTCACTCAGCGTTTCGGAGCAGATCCGGGAGTTATGGAGTATAACGGAAGAATATATGTATATACAACAAACGATGTAATAGAATATGATGACAGCGGAAATGTAGTGGAAAATACTTATGCACAGATAAATAAAATCAACTGTATTTCTTCAGACGATATGGTTAACTGGACTGACCATGGCTCTATTGAAGTTGCAGGTGAAAACGGAATTGCAAAATGGACGTCAAATTCATGGGCACCCTGTGCAGCACATAAAACAATCAACGGCAAGGAAAAGTTTTTCCTCTATTTCTGCAACGGCGGAAACGGAGTAAGCGTTCTTACGGCAGACAGTCCTACAGGTCCGTGGACAGATCCTCTGGGGAAAGGATTAATCACACGTTCAACTCCTAACTGTTCAGATGTTACATGGCTTTTCGATCCGGCAGTACTGGTTGATGATGACGGTACAGGTTATCTTTATTTCGGCGGCGGTGTTCCTGAAGGCAAAACAGCTGATCCGGGAACAGCAAGAGTCGTACAGCTGGGAGATGATATGATAAGCATCGTCGGTACTCCTCAGACTATTAATCCCCCTTATTTGTTTGAAGATTCCGGTATCAACAAAATCGGAGACAAATATTATTATACTTACTGCTCAAACTGGAATACATCGGGAAATTCTTATGGTATGACAAGCGGAGCAATTGAATATATGGTAAGTGACAGTCCAATGGGACCTTTCACCTATGGTGGTGAGCTGTTTAAAAATCAGGGGAACTTCTTCGGTCTTTACGGCAATAACCACCATTCCATTGCAGAACTTAACGGTCAGTTATACCTGTTCTATCATGCACGTCCGGTTGAAGCAGCTATGGGTATTGACGGAAACTACAGAAGCCCTCAGGCTGATAAAATCACCATGGACGGCGAAAACTTCACATCTGTGACAGGTACAATGACTGGTATTCCACAGCTGCAGACTTTGAACCCTTATGCGAAAGTTCAGGCTGAAACAATGTCAGATCAGGCAGGAATCAATGTAAAAAATACAGGTGATACTATCGTCACCGATATTGACAAAGGTGACTGGATCAAAGTTTCCGGAGTAAATTTCTCAAATGGTGCGTCAACTGTTACTTTAAAGGTATCCTCAAAAAATGGCTGTGCGATAAAGATTTGCACAGGCAGTCCGTCCGGGAAGGCTATAGGCTATGCTGAAGTACCGGAAGGCGGAAGTATGGATGAAATCACCTTTTCTGTGGACAGCATAAGCGGTACTCAGGATTTGTATTTTGTATTCAGCTCGGATGCTGAATTCGATTATTGGTACTTTTCTTAAACTAACCTTAATGAATAACCGCTGTTGACTTCAATTCAGGTATGTGTTATAATTATAACAGGATTTTTGATATAACACTTGAAAAGAATTAAGCGTAAAAAATAATACTGCATATTTTATTCAAACAGGTGTTCTGCCCGCCGCTTAAAGCGGCAGAATGGAGATTAATATGAAACGGAAATTTTTTGCCCTTGTGTCAGCAGCAGTTTTCATGACTTCACTTTTTACTGCCTGCGAAAACGACAATACAAAAGAAGCTGCATCAGAAAGTCAGACCGCCTCCGATTCGGCTGCCGTAACAGCCGCAAGCGGAGCAATTACCAAAATAAACGGTAAAACCACTTTGACTTTGCCGGCTGCCAAAAACTTTATTTCCACCAATGTAAAGACATACAGGCATTCTAATAAAGCTTTTACACTTAAAGGATATTCAACTGCACTGTTTATGGAAAACGGCTGGGAAATTGTTTCCGGCGGAGAAGCAACGGACATGCAATCCGACGATATCACATCATTTCCGGCTGTAATAAAATATAAAGATACAAAAGATACCCTTACTATTACAATAGTTGACGAATATGAGGATAAGGAATCATTTCTTGCCGGAACAGAAGAAAGCTACATTGAAGCATACGGCAGTGTATATGAAAGCATCGACATTACTGATTTTCAGCAGCTTACAATAGATGAATTTGATTCATTTAAAATTGTTGCTGATGTGGTAATAAGCGGCGAAAAGTTTGAAATGACTCATATACTCTCAAATGATGTTTCTGGAAAAAGCTATTCATGGATGATGCTGGACGCTGACGGAGAACTTAAGGATTTTGACCTCGTTGAAGCTATATGCTATCCTAAAATAGCAGAAAAGATTACCAGAGGAAGAAGATTTAATTAATCAGGTATAATAAAAAGAACCCTTAACACAAGGGTTCTTTTTTTATAAACCGGGATTTTTTCCGCTTCTCAATCGTTATATTAATGAAACGTTTCAAAACCATACAAAGGCGGTGAAGCAACATGAATGATGATATTTTCTGCGAAAAACTCGAATTATATAAGGATACCGTTTTCCGCATTGCTTACTCATATCTGAAAAACATCTCTGATGCTGAAGACGTATGTCAGGATGTATTTTTAAAGTTTTATACCTATGAAAAATCTTTTGCTGATAACGGCGAAGAAAAGGCATGGCTTATAAGAATTACTATAAACAAATGCAAAGACATGTTAAAATCTTCGTGGAAGAATACCCGTACCGATCTCGATGAATGCCGGCTTACCTACTCCATGAACGAGGCACAGCAGGAGCTTCTTGAAACAGTCATGTCAATTCCTGAAAAATACAGAATCATAATTCACTTATACTACTATGAACAGTACCCGATAAAAGATATCGCTCAGATTACCGGCAGAAAAATATCTACTGTTCAGACTCAGCTGCAGCGTGCCAGAAAACTTATTGAAAAGAAACTGAAGGAGGAAGAGGAATATGAACAAAAATTTATACACTCAGACATTTGATAAAATTACAATGAGCGACAGATGCAAAGAAAAAATAACAGAAGCAGCATTTTGTAAAGAAAATGAAAATGTGAAGAAAGCAAAGCACAGAAAAATCCGTTTTGTGCCTGTTGCCGCAGCAGCAGCGATATGCATAACCTGCGGTACATGGGCAGCGGCTGAAAATGGCGGTCTGGATTGGTTTAAATCATTATTCTCAGATGGTATGGAAAATACAGAAATTACAGAATTTGAAGAGGGACTTATAGGTGAAATGGAAAATTTCAGCTTCCAGTCTACAAATGAAAATGTAAGCTTTGAGCCTGTCGGAATGATTGCAGACGAACAGAATTTATACTGCGTTATAAGACCTGTTAACCTTCAAGGCAATGAAATTTCCTTCATTAACTTATACTCTGACTGTCTGAAACATGATGAAGGAATGGGGGCGACTTCATCAAGTTATATAGATGAAGAAACCGGGAATATAATAATTAAATTCAGCCTGACTGATCAGATTTTTACAGACGGACACAATGTAAGTATTTTCCTTTCAAATTATGACCATTCAAAGCATATTGACAATCAAAACAAGTTGACAGTCAGTGAAATTGAAAATATCTGGTCTTATTGCGTTAACCCTTATAATACACAGCAGCCTTTGGATTTAAGCAATTTTAATACAGTCAGTGATTACGATTTTTACAGAATCGACTTTAAAGTTAATTTTGGTAATACCAATACTGTTGTAATTGATAATTTGCCCGAAGACACTTCATATAGTATCAGCAAAATTGTTATAACTCCTTTATCAATAGCTGCATATAATGAACTTAATTATATAGGATCGAAAATAGAGGTAGTAATGAATAACGGAAGTATTGCCAATGCATCCGGTAACTATGGCTCGTCCTATGGGTATTCATCTTCTGATTCAACTGATGCAACGAATGTATCATGCGTGGAAAGTCAGTTTGACAGTCCCATAAACCCGGACGATATTGCTGAAATTTATATAGACGATAACCTTATATACTCAAAGCCATAAAATATTAGTATCCGGATTTTCCCGGATACTTTTTTGTATTTCAGCACAACAAATGCCAGTCCGCCTGCTGCCAAAGCACAAAAATATGATCAGCCGACATAAAATAAGAAAAAAATCTTGCAAAGACTGCTAAAATGTAGTATAATTTAATAAGTTTATTTTAACGATATTTGAAGATAAAATATGAAGAAATGAGGGAATTGATTTGGATCTTGAAATGGTAACTTATCTTTCAAAGCTGGGCAAGCTTTCATTTACTGAAGAAGAACTTGAAAAAACAGCTGAGGAAATGACCAGTATTATCGAAATTATGGATACAATCAAGGAAATTGACGTTGAGTATAATGCTCTCGCAGACAACAAAAATGTATATCTGAATGATCTGCGTGAAGACGCTTCAGAACCTAGTATGCCTACGGAAAAAATACTGCAGAACGCAGTTAACAGTGAAAATTGTTTTGTTGTTCCAAAGGTTGTTGAATAATCGGATAAGAGGTAGGAAATGGATATTAAAAATTTAAAAATAAGAGATATGAGAAAGCTTCTTGACAGCAAGCAAATTTCTTCTCCGGAGCTTACTCAGTCCTATATTGACAGAATTAAAAAATATGACGGAAAGCTTCAGAGCTTTATTACTGTTACAGAAGAAAAAGCTATTGAAAGTGCTGAAAATGCACAGAAGGCCATTGACGCTGGAAATTCCTCTGATCTGTGCGGTATTCCTCTCGCTATAAAGGACAATATCTGCACTGACGGAGTTAAAACTACCTGTGCTTCAAAAATGCTGGAGGACTTTGTTCCCCCTTACAATGCAACAGTTATGGACAAGCTGAATTCTCAGAATATAGTTATGCTGGGCAAAGTGAGTATGGACGAATTTGCCATGGGCGGTTCTACACAAACCTCTGCATTTGCTAAAACTAAAAACCCCTATGACTTAAACAGAGTTCCGGGCGGTTCTTCAGGCGGTTCAGCTGCCGGAGTATCAGCATCTCTCTGTGCCGGTGCGCTGGGTTCTGATACCGGCGGTTCTATAAGACAGCCTGCTGCTTTCTGCGGTGTTACAGGTCTTAAGCCAACTTACGGCAGAGTTTCACGTTACGGTCTTGTAGCATTCGCTTCTTCACTTGACCAGATAGGACCTCTGGCAAAAGACGCACATGATTGTGCTGTTATTTTAAATGCAATTGCCGGATATGACAGACACGACGGAACTTCATCAAAAAATCCAACTATGGACTATACTTCAAAAATCGGCATGAGTATGAAAGGTGTTAAAATTGCCATTCCTAAGGAATTCTACGGCGAAGGTATCGACAAGGAAGTTTCAGATGCAGTTTTAAAGGCTGCTGAAAGCTACAGGGAAATGGGTGCTGAACTTATTGAGTGCAGCATGCCAAGCCTTAAATATGCCGTACCGGCATATTACCTGATCTCATCTGCGGAGGCTTCCTCAAACCTCTCAAGATATGACGGTATAAAGTACGGACACCGCAGCAAAATCGGCGAGAACTTCAACGAGCTTATCTGCAATTCAAGAGCAGAAGGCTTCGGAAGTGAGGTTAAAAGAAGAATCCTTCTCGGCAACTACGCCCTTTCAAGCGGATACTATGACGCTTACTATGGCAAGGCACTTGCTTTAAAACAAAAAATTTCCGCAGAATATGACAGTATCTTTGAAAAGTGCGACATGATTCTGACACCTACAACTCCTTCTGTTGCTTACAATGCCAATGAAAATGTTTCAGATCCTGTAAAGATGTACAAGGCAGATATATGTACAGTAACGGTTAATATCGCTTCTCTTCCGGCAATATCAACACCATGCGGATATAATGCAGACGGTATGCCTATCGGCATGTCAATCATCGGAAAGAAGTTTGACGAAGCTTCAATTATAGGTGCAGCTGATGCTTTTGAAAAAACATTTGCATATAAAGCACCTGAAATTGTTTAAGGAGGAGAAGATTAATGTCATCATATATTCCGGTTATAGGACTTGAAGTTCATGCTGAGCTTTCAACAAAATCAAAGGTTTTCTGTACCTGTAACGCAGAATTCGGCGGCGACCCCAATACACGCTGCTGTCCTGTCTGCACAGGTATGCCGGGAACTCTTCCGGTAATTAACCAGACTGCTGTTGAATATGCAGTCAAGGCTGGCTTTGCTTTGGGCTGCGATATAAATAAATTTTCAGTATTTGACAGAAAAAACTACTTTTATCCAGACCTTCCAAAGGCTTATCAGATTTCACAGCTTAATCTGCCCCTTTGTATAAACGGTATTGTTACTATTGAGGTTGACGGCAGGAAAAAGGATATCCGTGTAAACCGTATTCATCTTGAAGAGGATGCCGGAAAGCTTGTACATGACGACTTCAATGCCGTATCTCTGGCTGACTACAACAGATGCGGCGTACCCCTTATTGAAATAGTAACAGAACCTGATATATCCTCTGCGGAGGAAGCAAGAGCTTTCGTTGAAAAGGTAAGTCTGCTTTTGCAGTACGCAGGAGTCTGCGACTGTAAAATGGAACAGGGTTCTTTGAGAGCTGATGTAAACGTATCAATTATGAAACCGGGAGACAAGGAGTTCGGTACAAGAACAGAGTGCAAGAACTTAAACTCCCTCAAATCTATCACAAGAGCTATTGACTATGAAATAAAACGTCAGTCCAGACTGCTTGACATGGGCAAAAAGGTTATTCAGGAAACAAGACGTTTCAATGATAACCGTGGAGAAACAACTTCTATGAGAACCAAGGAAGACGCTCATGACTACCGCTATTTCCCGGAGCCTGATATTTTACAGGTTAATTTCACTGATGAAATGCTGGACGAAATCAAGGCAAAGCTTCCGGAAATGCCTCATAAGCGTCTTGCAAGATATACAAATGAATACGGTCTTTCTGAAACAGATGCTAAAATACTGGTAAATCAAAAGCTTGTTTCTGACTTCTTTGACAGTGCGCTCAAAACCTATAACAGCCCGAAATCTATCGCAAACTTCATTATTGTGGAACTTCTCAGACGTGTAAATCTGGGAGAGGTTTCAATGGAAAATCTGCCTTTTGAAGCAGACGCTTTTGCAAAACTGATTGAAATGGCTGATACTGAAAAGATATCCAAAAATGACGCTAAAAAAATTCTGCGTGAAATGATTGCAACCGGCAAAGCTCCGGATGAAATTGCAAAAGAAAAAGGTATGCTTATCATAAACGATATGACTAAGGTCGCAGAGGTAATAGATTCTGTTCTTAATGAAAATCAGTCAGCTGCTGAACAGTACAGAAACGGCGAAACTAAAGTATTCGGTTTCCTTATGGGACAGTGTTCAAAACTGCTTAAGGGTGTCTGCACTCCTAAAGTAATCAAGGAAGAACTTGAAAAGAAACTTTCTCAGGAAACTGCATCAGCAGCAGAAAATACTGCTGAAAAGTCCGGTGAAAATATCGAAGACGCAAAAAACAATATGACCGATTATGTAAATGACAGTATTTACAAGCCGGGCACTAAGAAAAATATCATGCAGATAAATCCTGACATTCTCAAAAAGGAATTTGTACTGTCAGACGCACTTGAAAATATCGGCAAGGATATTACTTTAAGCTGCTGTGTATATAAAATCAGAAATATGAGCGAATTTTCGTTTATCGTTGTCCGCACAGGCAGATATCTTATCCAGACTATTTACTCTCCTGAGAACTGCAAAGACAGTATTGACGGACTTAAAGAGGGTTATTTCGTTAACATTACAGGTACTGTTACGGAAAACGAAAAGGGCTACAACGGCATAGAGCTTCTTCTGAAAGAAATCAGACTTATTTCTGCTCCGGCTGAAGAATATCCTCTCCATGTTCCCAACAAACGTCTCGGCTGTACTCTGGACATTAACCTCAACAATCGTTCAGTATCTCTGAGAAATGCTTATGAAAGAGCTATCTTCAAGCTCCAGGAAGGCGTATGCAACGGATTCAGAGAGTTTATGCTCAAAGAAAACTTTACTGAAATTCATACTCCGAAAATTGTTGCTCAGGGTGCTGAGGGCGGTTCAAATATTTTCCATCTGGAATACTTTGACAAACCGGCATTCTTAAACCAGTCCCCTCAGTTCTATAAGCAGACTGCTGTAGCATTCTTTGACAGAGTTTTTGAAATCGGACCTGTTTACCGTGCGGAAAAACACGCAACATCAAGACATATTAATGAGTATATCGGTCTTGACTTTGAAATGGGATATATTGACAGCATGTATGACGTTATGGCAATGGAAACAGCAATGCTTAAATATGTCATGAATTACCTTAAGGAAAATTATGCTCATGAAATAGAAATTCTTGAAGCAGAAATACCTGTAATTGACGAAATTCCTTGTGTCACACTTCTTGAAGCCAAGGAAATTCTCGGAAATAAGGGTTCTAAAAACAAGCTTGACCTTGAACCGGAAGATGAAGTGGCTATCTGCGAATATGCAAAGAAAGAATTTAACAGTGATTTCATTTTTGTTACTCATTTCCCGTCCTCAAAGCCTCCGTTCTATGCTATGAATTCAAAGGAAGATCCAAGACTTGCCTATAAATTCGACCTGCTTTTCAGAGGTCTTGAAATAACAAGCGGCGGTCAGAGAATTCACGACTACAATGAACAGCTTGAAAAAATGAAAGCTCAGGGACTGAATCCTGATGACTTCAAATATTATCTTGAGGCTCATAAATACGGTCTTCCTCCTCACGGCGGTCTGGGTATCGGTCTTGAAAGACTGGTTATGAAATTAATCGGTGCTCAGAATGTAAGATCATGCAGTATGTTCCCAAGAGATATAAACAGACTTTTACCATAAGTTACAAATATTGAAAAACACCGCACAAAACTGTGCGGTGTCCAAGTCTTTAGAAAAACTTAAATTTAAAGCAAATCAGGGGACGCTTTCACTTGCAAAGCGTCCCCTGATTACTATTCGCATTCCTTTGTACGATGCTTTAAATTTTCCTCTTTTAAAAGTCTGCCGTCTCTGATAAGCTTTTCAAGGGTATCAGAATCATTTTCAGCAATCGCATTACGATATTCTGTAAGATGCTTTATAAGCTCATCGATTTCAAATACCAGACAGTCACGGTTCGACATAAAAAGAGAAGTCCACATGGTTTCGTTCATTGTAGCAACCCTTGTCATATCCTTGAAGCTTCCGGCACTGAATCCCAGTTCTTTCTGCATTGTAGGACTTTTAACATATGCGCTGGATACTACATGAGCAAGCTGAGATGTATACGCAATAATACTGTCATGATCAAAAGGCGTTGTTTCAACGATCTTGCCAAATCCCATATCTCTGGCAAGCTTTTCAACGATAAGTACGGAATTCTTATCAGTTTCCTCCAGAGGTGTTACAATAAAATTAGCACCAATAAAAAGTGAACCATCAGAAAAATCAAAACCAAAATGTTCTTTTCCCGCCATAGGATGAGTGCCTACATAATTGACGCCATAATCTGCTGCAAGCTTTGTCATTTCAACAGTCATCTGTCCTTTTATTCCGCAGACATCTGTTAATATGCATCCCTTTTTAAATTTATCCATGTTATCACGCATGAATTTTTCAGTAGGATCAGGATGCAGACATACAATCACCATATCAAACATGCCAAACTCCGAGATATCCGCACCTCTTTTTATACAGCCGCACTCTACAGCTGCGTCAATCACCTTCGGATTTCTGTTAAACCCATATACTTCATGGTCGGTGTAGCTTGTAATAGCTTTGCAGTAAGAACCGCCAATCAGACCTAAACCAACAATAAGAATTTTCATTTTTTACTTCCTTATATTATAATATTTTATTTTCCAGTCCGCATAATTTTCTGACATCTGTCATAACATTTTCAAATGCTTCCGGAGTAAGTGACTGTGCCCCGTCACACAAAGCTTTTGAAGGCTCCGGATGTACTTCAATCATAAGTCCGTCAGCACCAGCGGCAACTGCCGATTTGGCAAGTGGTTTTACCAGTGCCGATTTTCCTGAAGCATGGCTGGGATCTGCAATAACAGGCAGATGAGTAAGATTATGAAGTACAGGAATTGCAGAAACATCAAAGGTATTTCTGGTAGCAGTGTCAAATGTCCTAATTCCTCTCTCACAGAGGATAACATTTTCATTTCCTCCTGACATAATGTATTCAGCACTCATAAGCCATTCTTCAATTGTATTTGCAAGACCTCTTTTCAGAAGTATAGGCTTGCGGCACTTCCCTATTTCTGCCAGCATCTCAAAATTCTGCATATTTCTTGCGCCTATCTGAATTATATCAACATCATTAAATAAATCCAGATGTTCAAGACTCATAAGCTCAGTTACCACCGGCAGTCCTGTTTCCTTTTTAGCAGTCAGCAAGAATTCAAGTCCCTGAGCTTTAAGACCTCTGAATGCATAAGGAGAAGTTCTGGGTTTAAATGCTCCCCCTCTTAAAAAATTTGCACCTGCCGCTTTTACCGCTTTTGCACAGCTGACAATCTGCTCTTCACTTTCAATAGAGCAGGGACCTGCCATTACAGCAAAATGTCCGCCGCCGATTTTAACACCGTTTACGTCTATAACCGTATCATCATTATGGAATTTTCTGTTTACCAGTTTGTAAGGCTCTGATACTCTCTGAACCTTTTCAACAATATCAATAGCTTCTATATCCTCTACAGAAATTTTTGATGTATCTCCTATAAGACCGATTATTGTCGATTCAGTCCCCTTGCTTAGATGTGTACGGAATCCCATACTTTCAAACTTGCCAGTGAGCATCTCTACAGAAGCATCATCTGATTTTTTGCATACTATTATCATAATTTATTCTCCTTTAAATTCTGCTTATTCACTTTAAATAGTATATCACTTTAAAGTCCAAAAGTCAATAGCATAATTTTTTTGTAACAAAATTAAATTTACTTCGTATAATTTCCGGAGGTGAAAAAGTGAACGATTTTGAACTGCTTTATAATGAGTACTTTTCAAAAATATATGGCTTTGCTGTAAATTTATGTAAAAACAAAGAGCTTGCAGAGGATATTACAAGTGAAACCTTTGTAAGAGCTATCATTCATTATAAAAAAACAGATGAAAATAAAAATGTAAATACATGGCTTTGCCAGATTGCCAAAAATATTTATTTGGACTATTTAAGAAAACAAAGTAAAATATCAGGCAACGAAATACCGGAAATTGCTGATAACACAAGCATTGAAAATATCGTATCTAATAATGAATCCTGCAGGCAAATACATAAAATTCTTCATAAGACTGAAGAGCCCTACAAGGAAGTATTTACACTAAGAGTATTCGGAGAGCTTTCATTTAAGGAAATCGGAGAAGTATTCGAAAAAAGCGAAAACTGGGCGAGAGTAACGTTTTTTCGTGCAAAGAAAAAAATACAGACAGAACTGGAAAAGGAGAATGATTTATGAGTAATAAAATACCATGCAGTATTATTAAGGATTTGCTTCCGTCATATATTGACGAGGTGTGCAGCAGTGAAAGCAGCGATTTGATTGCAGAACATCTGAACGAATGCGGCGAGTGTGACAGCGAATATAAACAAATGCTGTCCGGCTACAAAAACTTCAAAAATGATAAAAGCGTAAAGAAGACCATTATCAGAAAAGTGTCTAAAAAAATAAAAAAGAGAATAATGGTAATTGCAGTTTCATCTGCACTGGCAGTTGCTGCTGTCTGCGGAATTATTTATATCAGTTTAGAAGTACCATTGATAAAATGTAAGTATGATGATGCGGAATTTAATATTGAAGTTATAGAAATGAACACATCAAACCATGGTTGGTATACTAATGATGGTTCTACAATAAAAATGAATCTGGACGATCTGATATACGATTTTCCGGCAGATAAATATGAAATGGGAGATAATGTAATAAAAGTAACAGGAAAATTTGAAAAATTTGCACGAAATATTACATTTGATCATGAGGAAACTGAATATGGTGATACCATAATTATAACTGCAAGGGCAACAATCTTTAATAACACCAAAATTGAGTTGACAGATAATATGCCGGACTATGATTTTACAGATGCATGGGGTGAAAAGGATATAGACTGCATTATGTATGACGATGGTGAAAGACACATATTATGGAAAAAATAAAGTAAATCAGACGCTCCGGACAGGAACGTCTGATTTTTTCATATTCAAATATTCAACTTTTAGACAAGTCAATTTTTCTGACAGCATCTCTCACCTTCAGCACAAATGATGGTGATACAGATAACTCGTCAATACCCATACGCAGAAATGTTTCTGTAAGAGTGGTATCAGCTGCCAGCTCGCCGCAGATTCCGATCCACGCACCGTTTTCATGAGCATTTTTTGCAGCCATTTCAATAAGCCGTAAAATAGCCTCATGATGAGTATCACAGAAATCCTCAAGTTCAGGATTCTGTCGGTCGCAGGCTAAAGTATACTGAGTAAGGTCATTAGTGCCTACACTGAAAAAGTCAACCATCGGTGCAAGCTTATCGCTTATTACAGCTGCTGCCGGAGTTTCGATCATGATTCCCAGTTCGACATTTTCCGAATACTCTATTCCCTCAGATTTCAGCTCAGCTCTTACCTCACTGCATATTTCAAGAATTTTTTCAACTTCGGAAGTACTGGTAATCATAGGGAACATTATCCCCAGATTGCCGAAAACAGAAGCACGGTAAAGGGCTCTCAGCTGAGTTTTGAATATTTCCGGACGTGTAAGACAGATTCTGATTGCTCTGAAACCAAGTGCCGGATTATCTTCTTTTTTCAGATCAAAATAATCAACCTGCTTGTCCGCACCTATATCAAGAGTACGGATAATAACCTTTTTTCCAGCCATACTTTCAACAACTTTTTTATAAGCCTGAAACTGCTGATCCTCTGTAGGATAGTCACTGTTTTCAAGATAGAGAAATTCACTGCGGAAAAGTCCTATTCCTCCGGCATCATTGAGAAGTACCGCACCGATATTTTCAACGCCGCCGATATTGGCAAATACGTTGATTTTCGTTCCGTCAAGAGTTATATTTTCTTTTCCCTTAAGATTTAAAAGCAATGCTTTTTTCTCCATATCAGCCTTTTGCTTTGCCTGCATTTCCTCTGTAGTTTTACTGTCCGGATTGACATAAACAGTTCCTGTAAAGCCGTCAACTATTGCACTGTCACCGTCTTTGATACTTTCAAGGAATTCGTCCCCTGCTCCTATAACCGCCGGAATATTCATATTGCGGGCAAGAATAGCAGTATGGGAATTTGATGAACCGTGAGCAGTTACAAATGCAAGCACTTTGTCCTTATCCAGAGAAACTGTTTCACTGGGTGCTAAATCATCAGCACAGATTATTACCTTTTCATCAGAATCAGATTCTCCCGTACCGCCGGACAGATTACTGATGATCCGATTTGAAATATCCTTGATATCAGCAGACCTTGCCTGCATATATGGATCATCCATATTCGCAAACATTTCAGCAAAGTTATCTGACGTTACAGCTACTGCATATTCTGCATTTACCTTCTGTCCTTCTATAATACTGACAATAGATTCATTATAATCCTCATCTTCAATCATCATCATATGGATTTCAAAAATCTGAGCATTAGTTTCGCCGACTTCCTTTAAAGCCTTCTGATAAATTTTTTCAATCTGAGCTGTTGTCAGTTCTTTGGCTTTATTCAGCCTTTCAATTTCCAGTCCGGTGTCGGCAACGTGGGTACGCTTAACTGCAACCTCATTACGCTTGAACACCGATATTTTCCCGATGGCGACTGCACTATAGACGCCCTTTCCGCTGAATTTATTCATACCGACACCTCCTGAATTCAATTAAAGATTAGCTGAAAGAAATTCTTCCATCGCCTTGATTGCAGCATCCTCATCTTCTCCGGATGCGCTTACTGTTATACTGTCTCCGCACTTGATTCCCAGTCCCATAAGAGCAATAAGCTTTGTAGCATTAACAGTCTTTGAGTCCTTCTGAATAGTGATTTCACTTGAAAATTCCTTTGCCTTTTTAGCAAGCATACCTGCTGGTCTTGCGTGAATTCCAAGCTCGTCCTTGATCGTATAGGTTATTGTTTTCATGATGATACATCCTTTCTGCAATTAAAAAATTGTCTGAAGTTAATTAATTTTTATTATATCGTCTCCGGCTTTTACTTTTCCGGAAGCGGTAACGGCAACATTACTGTAATCTTCGCTGTTGCAGATAACCATAGGAGTAGTAGTTTTATAACCTGCCTTTTTAATCTCATCCATGTCAAAGGTAATAAGCAGATCGCCTTTTTTAACCTGATCGCCTTCATTTACATGAACTGTAAAAGGCTTTCCATTAAGCTTTACTGTGTTAAGACCTATATGCAGCAATATTTCACAGCCGTCATCTGATATGATATTAACAGCATGTTTTGTATCAAAAACAGTGTCAATTTTGCCGCTGCAAGGTGCATACAGTTTTCCGTCATCCGGTTCTACAGCAACGCCCTCGCCCAGAACACCTGTAGAGAATGCTTCATCATCTACATTTTCAAGTGGAACTACTGTACCGCTTAAATGAGAGCAAAGCAAAATCTGTTTTCCATCAGTTTTTTCAGTGGCTGAATCATCTGATTTTTTATCAGCAGCAGGAGCATCGCCCAGTATTTCATCAAGCCTGTCTGATTCCGGAGTGTCCATAAAATCTTCAAGGTGAGATTTTACAACAGAAACCTGAGGACCGTAAACCACCTGAATGCCATTACCCTTGTGAATAACTCCTGACGCTCCGCTATCCTTAAGAAGACTGTCAGTTACCTTTGCCGGATCGTTAACAGTTATACGAAGTCTTGTAGCACAGCAGTCAACGTCTGAAATATTTTCCTTGCCGCCCAAGCCTTTAAGGATAAGTGCGCTTACGGTATCAACAGAACCGGAAGAAGAGTTTGCATTATTTCCGGATTTTCTTGCATTAACATCCTTACGGGTATAAAGCTTTGTTTCTTCATTATCGGCTTCTCTTCCCGGAGTTTTAAGATTGAACTTTGTTATCATAAAGTAGAATACAAAATAGTAAACCACTGCGTAAATAAGACCTATAATAACAATCCAGATCCAGTTTGTTTTTTCGTTGCCCTGTAAAATACCAAACAGAGTAAGGTCAATAAGACCGCCTGAGAAGGTCATTCCAACGCCTACATTGAAAATGTGCATAAGCATGTATGACAAACCTGCCAGAACACAGTGAACAGCATACATTGCCGGAGCGACAAATAAGAATGTGAATTCCAGAGGCTCTGTAATACCTGTCAGCATTGAAGTAAGAGCTGCTGAAAGGAGAAGACCTCCTACAACCTTTTTCTTTTCAGGTCTTGCAGCACGGTACATTGCAAATGCAGCAGCCGGAAGACCGAATATCATAAACGGGAATTTTCCTGACATAAATCTTGTTGCGGATACCGAGAAATGTTCTGTTGACTTGGAAGCAAGTTCTGCAAAGAAAATATTCTGTGCACCCTGAATAAGAGTTCCGTCAACCATAGCTGAACCGCCGACTTCTGTCTGCCAGAAAGGCATATAGAAAACATGATGAAGTCCGAAAGGTATAAGTGCTCTTTCGATTATTCCGTAAATCCATGTTCCTGCATATCCTGAAGCCAGAACCAGATTTCCCAGATGAGAAATTCCATTCTGAACTATCGGCCATACAAAGAACATAAGTATACCAACAAGCAGATAAACCAGACTGCATATAATCGGCACAAACCTTGTTCCGCCGAAGAACGACAGAACCTGCGGCAGCTCTATTTTGTAGAATTTATTATGAAGTGCCGCAACACCTAAGCCTACGATAATACCGCCGAATACACCCATCTGAAGGGTAGTTATTCCCAGAACGGAAGTGGTTGAGTTTGCAGCCATAGCTTCAACTCCGCCCTTGGCATTAATAAGTGCACTTATGGCAGTGTTCATGATAAGATATGCAACTGCTCCTGAAAGGGCGGCAACTTCTTTTTCTTTTTTTGCCATTCCTATTGCAACGCCCATTGCAAACAACAGTGCCAGATTGTCAAAAACAGCACTTCCTGTCTTGCTCATTATGTCGAGTATAGTGTAAAGTACTCCGCCTTCTCTTATTATGTTTGTCAGATGATATGTTTCAAGCGTTGTGGGATTTGTAAACGAGCTTCCGATACCAAGCAGCAGTCCCGCCACAGGCAGAATTGCAATCGGCAGCATGAAAGAACGTCCTACACGCTGTAAAACACCAAAAATTTTGTCTTTCATGGTTTTACCTCCTGAATTATAAATTATAAAAGTCATTATGCAAATGGTACCGGGTTTGCATCAGACTCAATTTACTTTACATGAATTTCAGTCTGCTTTTTCAGACTCAGAAACCACACGCACAAGATGCAGTGTAATAGTAATTACCTCATCTTCATTTATATTTTTACCGTAAGTCTCAAGAATATATTTCTGCATAGTCTTTGCACAGCTGTAATATACGTCGTAATCACTTCTGATAAATTCCGTAAAAACTTTATCTTTGCCCAGAATTTCCTTACAGGATTCATTCTTAAAAAGCCTTTGTGACATGTATTTCATATGGATCATAAAGCGTTCATATGCTGATGTGGTTCTGTCAAAACGGTCTGTAAAATTATCTTCAGCTATTTTTACACACCCGTCAATAAGCTTTGTTATGTCATAAACTTCACTCATATCAGTATAAAGTCTGGCGTTTATTATATGCATTGCAATAAATCCTGCCTCATCCTTATGAAGAGTAATCCCCAGACGCTTTTCAATTTGTTCAAGACAATAAAAGCCAAGCTTTAGTTCTTCCGGGTAACACTCACGGATACTGTCAATAAGGGGATTTGTAAATTCAATTCCCTGTTTTTTTCGTTCTATAGCAAAGCATATATGGTCGGAAAGAGTAATTAAAAGTGATTCATTAAGTTTTGACGGAATGCACTCCTTTATATACTCAACCATATCGCTGGTAAACTTTATATACTCATAAGGAATTTCAGTCATTAAATCCATAAGTTTTTTCTGCAATGCCGAATCAGTAAAAAGATATGTTTTCTGAATCCGGGAAGAATCAACGCTGTCACCATACTTCTTTCCGAAACCAATTCCCTTTCCGGAAACGATCTGTTCTCTGCCTTTTTCATTCAGCACGCACACATTGTTATTATTGATAACTTTTATGATTTTCATACATTTCATCCTTTATTTCCCTATATAAACAAAAAGACCAACCCTATACGCAGAAGTTTATTATCTTTTAAATAATAAATGATTCCGTACAAAGTTGGTTATGCCTGCACATATTATATGAACAGTAACACTCCAATATTCATGTAATATTTTATTTCTTTATGTTGATTTAAGTATACCACGCAAATTCCAGTTTGTCAATAATATCTATAATCTTTCAACAAATATCTGCGTTTTATATAATTTTTAGTGCTTGTTTTTCAGCACAATGCACAAAAGCAACATGCAAATTAAGGATAAATTATCCGATAGCAATAAAAATAACCCGGCAGAGACCACACTCTCTGCCGGGATAAAATCAGGTATTAATCAAGCAATTCATTAATACTTATCATCATCAAGGTCTATTTTTATAGGCTGTTCCGGTTGCTGATAATCATTTACACTATCAGGTTCACCATAAGTATTTTTTAGTTTGAACTGAGAAATTTCTTCTCTGAGCATCTGTGCCTGTCCTGAAAGCTCTTCACTTGCAGCTGCACTTTCCTGTGATGTAGCGGAATTGGTCTGAACTACAGCAGAGATCTGATCAACGCCTACTGTAATCTGAACAATAGAATCTGCCGCATCCTTTGAAGCCTCTGAAATTTTAGCATTAATTTCAGCAACATGTTTTGACGACTCAGAAACAACTGTCATTTTGTCTGCAACTTCCTGAACAAATGTATTGCCCTTTTCAATTGCAGAAACAGTACTTTCAATAAGAGCTGTGGTATTTTTAGCAGCTTCCGCACTCTTTCCTGCGAGATTTCTTACTTCATCAGCAACAACCGCAAAGCCCTTGCCGGCAACACCTGCTCTTGCGGCTTCAACAGCTGCATTAAGAGCCAGTATATTAGTCTGGAAAGCGATGTCTTCAATAGTTTTAATAATCTTCTTTGTTTGATCAGAAGACTCTCTGATTTCATCCATTGCAGAAACAAGCTCATTCATCTTGACATTAACTTCCTGCATTTCCCTTCCGGCTTCATCGGTATTGTTGCTTGCTTCAATTGCATCTGCTGCATTGGCATTAATCTTTTCAGAAATAATATTAATTGAAGCTGCGAGTTCCTCAATTGAAGACGCCTGTTCAGTAGCACCCTGCGAAAGTGACTGAGCAGCTGTTGCAACCTGATCTGCACCGGAATTAACCTGTTCTGCCGCAATATTAATTGAAGAAAGCGTATTATTTAACGAACTTGCAATTTTATTTATTGAGTCTTTTATTGAAGAGAAATCTCCTACATATTCTCCTGTGATTTCATTAGTCATATCACCGGCTGCCATACTTTCCATGTGTTCGGAAATATCGCCTATGTATGTCTTAAGATGATCCCTTGTCTCTTTCATTGATTCAGCAAGAGTACCAATCTCATTATTAGGACCTTTTTTAACATCTGTTGAAAGATTGCCCTTTGCCATTTCACCTGCAGTGTCACAAAGCTGTGTAACTGGTTTCACAATAGATGAACTTATGTATATATTCATGATTATTATAATAATTGCTACAATTACTAATGCTATTCCAATACCTGATACAAAAGAACTCGTTCTCTGTGAAACAACATCACTTATGTTCTTTCCAACGAATAACGCTCCAATAGTATTTCCATCTGAATCAAGAAGCGGGGCATAAGCTGCCATATATTCCTGACCGAGAATTTCTGTTTCATGAACATATTCTTTTTTATCTTCAAGAACAATTTTTGCAATATCAGCATTCATTTTTGTGCCAACGGATCTCTGTCCATTCTGAATAATAGTTGTATTGATTCTTTCATCATCCATGAATATGGTAAATTCATTGTCAGTTTCGCCCTTAAGCTGATCAACAATAGCTTCATGATCAAGAGGATATGTAACTGAAACAACACCCAATATTTTTCCTTCAGAATTTTTTACAGGCACTGCCGTTATGGCACCCAGCTTTATGCTGTTCCCCTTAGAAACAGATGTTGCTTCTTCTCCTGCAAGAGCTTTTTTCATATAATCAAGCTCAGCCAATGAGTCCCCGCTCTCATCATTGTAATACCGGAATAACGCTGTTCCTTCAGCGTCTGTAAGAGTAATACAATTTGTAGTCATTGCAGTAAAATTATAAAAATCATCAACTGCTTTTTTCAGTGCTTCTGTATCATTTGCTTCGTATGCTTCAACAATCGGCGTGTAAGAAGCAAGAGTTTCTGCTGAAGTTTTGCATTCATTCTCCAAAAATGCAACTTCATTTTTAAGCACTATAAGCATATCTGACGCATGGCTTTCAAGAACGCTAGTAGTTATACGCTGTGACGGCACAAAAGTTGTGGCAAACACAGTAACTGCTGTTAATAAAATAGCTACTACAGATAATACGATTATACTTGTTTTGATTTTTCCTTTTCGCATTAAAAGTCAACTCCCAAATCTTATATTTATAAAATTAATTTAAATTAATTTAGTAATTACAGTATATCACACTCAAGTTAAAAAGTCAACGTTTTTCGTCAAAAATTACAAAACATTCATGAAATTGTAAACAACATTCAGCATGATTGTTATAAACATCAGTTCAAAAAATACTTTTTACTTATTGCTTTTTATATCAGAAGTAAAATTTATGAATTTTTTGCAAATCCGGACGGCATCATTTGTTAATTATGTATAAAATTGTGTGAAAGCTTAATTTACTATGGAAATTTATCAAAAAACATGCTATAATATAAATAATATTTTTTATTTTTTAGCAATGTTTAAAATGTTGCTAAGTTTCTTATGTTTTAATCTTTGGTCTGACAAAGGGAAAATAGTTTTCCCATATTGAGAGGTGAAGAAATTGTCAGATGTACTTTCCCAAAGCCAGATAGACGAGCTGTTAAAAAATCTGAATAATGCTGATAGTCAGACTCTTGAGGACATGAGTGACAGTCTGTCCGAAAAGAAGGTAAAATCCTATGACTTCAAAGCTCCTAAAAAGTTCACAAAGGAACAGCTCAAGTCAATCGGTACTATTTATGAATCATACGCAAGATTATTTTCTTCATACCTCACAAGCGTCACCAGATTTTACTGCAAAGTTGAAGTGCTTCAGATTGAAGAACAGTGCTTTTACGAATTCAATAACGCTCTTCCCGACTGTACTTTAATGGGAAATATCGACCTTTCATTCAATGAAGGCGATGATATTATGGATACCAGATGCATGATACAGTTTTCCAACTCTGTTTCATTTTCCCTTATTGACAGGCTTCTGGGCGGTTATGGCCGCAATATGGACTTATCAAGAAATTTCACTGATATTGAAATCAGAGTAATGCGTAACATATTTGAAAAAATGGGTGCATTTATCAAAGAGGTTTTTTTACCTTATGTCGACGTTACATCCTCTCTTTCCGATATTGAAACAAATGCTCGTGTAAACCAGCCTATAGCAGCAGATGAGGTTATTGTTCTTGCAACGCTTCAGGTTGAGTATAATGATGTTAAAAATATTATTACAATTACAATTCCTGCAATTACAATGGAAGCTATTATATCAAAGGCACACATTGCCAATACCGGCAGAAAACTTTCTGATCCGGAAAAGGAAAAAGAATACCGTGACGGAATGATAAAAAGAATTTCACGTTCTGAATTTAAAATTGAAGCTGTACTTGCCAAAACGCAGGTTGATCTCAGTGAAATTCTTGCCCTGCATCCCAACGATGTTCTGATGCTTAATGTACCAATTGATCACAATATTTCTCTTATTGTCAATAACGAAAAGCTGTTTGACGGGAAAATGGGAATTGTCAATCACAAAAAAGCTATTAAAATTTGTAATGTTTATGATACGAGGAGATAAAAATGGCCGGACCTGTTTTAGATGAAATGAAAACTGACGCCCTGGGCGAGGTATACAATATTGCTATGGGCTCGGCAGCTGTTGCTGTTTCTGGAATGATTGATTCAGATGTATCTATTACGTCTCCGCAGGTGACAGTGTGCAAAGCCAGTGAAATAGTCAGAACCAAGCTGAAGCAGTCGGTAAAAGGAATTCTGTTTAATAAAAATGAAGATACTGTTTACATAAAGATAAATTATACTAAAGGTATAAAAGGTACATCTGTTCTGGTTTTCAACTCGGAAGATATGGAGATGATCGTAAACAGGCTCATGGGAATGGAGCTTGATGTTACTGATGACTTTGAATTTGATGACATGCATCTTTCAGCCGTTACTGAACTTATGAACCAGATGATGGGTGCTGCGGCAACTTCCCTGTCTCAGGTACTTAACGGTACCGTTAGTATTGATCCTCCGGAAGCGAAAGTTTCTGATGACACTAAAACTTTATACAAAATGCAGGGAATACCGGCAAGCAGTGAAGTATGTGTAATCGCTTTTGACTTTGAGGTCGGAGATGCTATTGACAGCAGATTTATTATGCTTCTTCCGGTAGAGCTTGCCGACAGTATGGCTAAGACACTTCTTGGCACCTCAGATGAGGATGAGGAAGATGACGATGAATACGAAGAAGACGACGAAGA
>NZ_JBJFHN010000024.1:41945-65842 GCF_051893655.1 Porcipelethomonas sp.
CGATGATGACGATGACTTCAGTTCAGTACTGAGCGATGCAAAGCGGGACGCTATTGGCGAGATCCAGAATATTATGATGGGCTCGGCGGCTACTGCTCTTTCAAACTTCATGAACGCAAAAGTCTGGATTACAACTCCTAAGGTGTCCATAAACAAGGCCAGTCATTTCAGTTTTAAGGATCTGGATCCTTCAATATGCGTAAAAATTGACTATATCAAGGGTATACACGGTGCTTCAGTTCTTGTACTTAAGCAAAGCGATGTACAGCTCATGGTAAATCAGCTTATGGGTATGCCTCCGGTTGTAACAGATGATTTTGTATTTGATGAAATGAATATTTCAGCTGTGTGCGAAATCATGAACCAGATGATGGGTGCGTCTGCAACTACTCTCTCGGAAATTATAAATACTCCTACTGATATCTCAACTCCTGAAGCAGTTGTTATAGAGTCAGACGAGGATATACTTTCCCTGAATAATATAGAAAGCGATGATTATGCGTGTATGGTATCATTCGATCTTACCATAGACGGTATTATGAACAGCCATTTTGTTACAATGCTTTCAATCGATCTGGCTAATGAATTGGCAGATAAGGTGATTGCAAGCTATTCTTCCGAATTGGACAACTACTCGGATTCTTCAAGTGAAGAAGAGGAAGAAGAGGTAAAACCAGCAAAGAAATCATCGAAAAAATCAAAGGTAGAAGCTGCAAAACCTGAAAATGCTCCAAAGGCTGCACCGGAAAAGCCTAAGCCTCCTAAGCCAAAGAGCCGTGTAATAAACAATAATTCAACAGCAGGAAAAAATCTTAATGTTCAGGAATATCATATAGATTCTCTTGAGGATGAACCGGATCCGACTTCATTCCTTACAGAAAAGCAATACAAAAATCTGAATTCCCTTCTGGATGTTCCTATGGACGTTACAGTAGTAATAGGTTCAACTCAGAAAAGTATTGAAGAAGTCGGAAATTTCACAAAGGGTACTGTTATTGAACTTGATACACTGGCAAATGAACCTGTTGATATTATGGTAAACGGAAATCTCATAGCAAGAGGAGACGTTGTTGTTGTTGATGACAATTTTGCAATAAGAATAACTGAAATTGTCAATTGAATATATATATAACATTCAGTAAAATAAAGGAGAAATTATATTATGGGTAAAAAAATTTTAGTAGCGGATGACGCGGCTTTCATGAGAATGATGGTTAAAGATTCCCTTACCAAAAACGGATACACAGATATTGTTGAAGCTGCTGACGGCGAAATTGCATGCAAGCTTTATGAATCTGAAAAGCCTGATCTTGTAATTATGGACATAACCATGCCGAATAAAACCGGTATTGAAGCTTTGAGAGATATAAAGGCTGCAGACAAATCAGCTAAAATTATTATGTGTTCTGCAATGGGTCAGGAAGCAATGGTTGTTGAAGCAATTAAGCTGGGTGCTCTTGACTTTATCGTAAAACCTTTCAAGCCTGACAGAATTATTCAGGCAGTAAGCAAAGTTTTAGGATAAACTATATGGGAGAAAAATATGGCATTTAACAATATAGACGAACTTGACGCAATGCATGTCGATGTGCTTACTGAGCTGGGAAATATCGGTTCCGGAAATGCTGCTACTGCACTGGCTTCGTTCATGGGCAAGGAAATTGATATCAACGTTCCTCATGTAAGGATTCTCGGATTCAACGAAGTTGCCGATTATGTAGGCGGTCCGGAGAATATAGTTATGGGACTGCTTATAAAAATGGACGGAGATGTAAACGGCATGATTCTTTACATTTTTGATAATGATCTTATTAAAAATGTAATGAAAGTATTTTTCAACAAGGATTTTACATCTTTTGATGATCTGGATGAAATGTCGATATCTGCATTCAGTGAAATCGGAAACATTATGGCTGGAGCTTATGTTAATGCTTTGTCGGCAATGACTTCCCTTTCTATTAATATTTCTACACCTTCAATATGCATTGATATGGCAGGCGCAATTTTAAGCGTACCGTCAATTGAATTTGCACAAGTCGGAAATAAGGTACTGTTTATTGATGATTCCTTTGGAATAGGAATTAACACAGGTAAAGTAAAAAGCAATATGATTCTTGTTCCCGAAATGGATTCCCTGAACAAAATTTTTGAAAGGCTGGGAATAATGTAAAATGCTCAATCTCATCAATGTCGGAATTTCCGATCTGAATGTGACAAAACCGCCCGGAGTCCTTGCTACTTATGCTTTGGGATCATGTGTTGGAATATGCTTGCTGGACAAAACTCACAATATCGGCGGACTTGCTCATATAATGCTTCCGAACAGTAAGGAAGCATCTAATGCTTCTGACAATCTCAGAAGATATGCTGACACAGGAATTTCCGAACTTATCAGTACAATGCAAAGAAAAGGCGCACAGCTTACATGCATGACGGCAAAAATCGCCGGCGGTGCACAAATGTTCCAGACAAAGCTTAAATCATTTAATATAGGTGAACGCAACGTTGAAGCGGTAAAAAAAATTCTGGCATCATACAGGATAAGAATTATTGCTGAAGATACGGGGCTGGACTATGGCAGAACAGTTTTTTTTAATGTTGAAACAGGAGTCATGCAGGTCAAATCTGTAAATAAAGGCGTTGTAAATTTATAAAAGTAAAAGTTTAGGTTAAGACTTTTTAAAGGTCTTAACCTAAACTTTTTTCATTCAAGCTCCAGGCTTTTTATTTCCTCATCATTGAGCATTTTCTGAGCATTTAATATCATAACGATCTTTTTGGGAGTTTTTCCCACACCATCAATAAATTTTCTTGTTTTAACATCCGAAAGCTTAGGAACCGGAGCAATTTCTGACTTGTCAATATCAATAACCTCGTCTACTGTATCGACAATAAATCCCACTTCAATTTCTTTCAGATTCAGAATTATAATACATGTTCTTTCATTGTAATCCATTTCATTTTTACAAAAACGAAGACGAACATCAATTATAGGAATCAGCGAATCCCTGAGATTAATAATGCCTTTTGCATATTCCGGAAATTCAGGCACAGGAGTAATGTCCTGCATTTCAATTATTTCACGAACATCATTTATATGAAACGCATAGTACTGCTTATCAATTAAAAAAGTAAGATACTTTTCACTGGTTTCATTTGTCTCATTTTCATCAAGCTCATCCTGCTTATGAAATCTGTTTAAGATATCGCTCATTGTCAAAACCTCCTTACAGCTGTTTGCAGATCATACTGCTTATTTTATCCAGAGGAGCCTGAACGGTGCATCCTCCACGCATATATGCGCTCATTGGCATACCATATACAACACAGGTTTCCTTATCCTGTCCTATTGTATATGCACCCTGATTATGCATTTCCACCATACCTTCCGCACCATCGGAACCCATACCCGTCATAATAACGCCTATTGCATTTTTGCCGGCACATCTGGCAACGCTTTTAAACAAAAAATCAACTGACGGACGATGTCCGGAAACCTTTTCACCCGATTCAATCTTAACATAATATCCCCTGGCATCTTTATGAAGTCCCATATGAAAATCTCCCGGAGCCAGAAGTGCACAGCCGTTTTTAAGTCTGTCTCCGTTGGCGGCTTCCTTGATTTCAATAGCACAAAGCTTGTTAAGTCTTTCAGCAAACATTTTTGTAAACACAGGCGGCATATGCTGAACAATAACGATAGGCGGACACTTTGCCGGCATTGAAGTAAGTACAACCTGCAGCGCCTCAGTTCCTCCTGTTGATGCACCCATTGCGATAACGGTATTGGAATTTCTTGCAAGAGCAGCATCGCTTATAACATTAGCAGATGTCCCACGGCTTGCAGCCTGAAAGGTATTTTTTTTCTGTATCACCTTTGCCTGTGATGCTGTTATAACCTTATTTCTGAGTTCTGTTGCAAACTCCTGCATATCTCCCGGATTTTTTATCAGAGGTTTTTTTACATAGTCAACTGCTCCGGCATCAAGAGCGTCAAATGCCTTAATCGGGGCAGACGAAACTATAACTGTAGGCAAGGGATACTGCGGAATAAGTTTTTTCAAAAACTGAATACCGCTCATTTTAGGCATTTCCACATCAAGTGTAATAACATCCGGGCGAAGCTCAACTATTTTATCTCTTGCTTCATAAGGATCGCCTGCCTTGCCCACGACCTCAATTATTTTATCCCCTTCAAAAAACTTAGCCAGTGTTTCACGAAAGAAAATAGAATCATCTACAATAAGCAATTTAATTTTTTTTTCTAGCATAATTTATGTCCCCGTCTATTTTTTCTGATATATTGCCGGCTGAACAAATGTATATCTTGACTTCTTTGAAACTGTTTCTGCATGACCTATAAAAAGATATCCGCCCTTTTTAGTGACATCATAAAACCGTTCAACAAGAGCATCCTTAGTAGGTGCGTCAAAGTAAATCATAACATTCCGGCAAAAAATAAGGTCAAATGGTTTTTTATAAACAATATTATCCATAAGATTAAATTGTTTAAATATGACCTCTTTTTTTATTCTGTCCACAACCTGATATGTTCCATCGCTTTTTTTTATAAAATACTTGGATTTCCAGCTATGGGGAATTGCATTCAAAGACTCCTCAGAATATACAGCATTTTTTGCCTTCTGAAGAACATTGGTTGATATATCCGTGGCAAGAATTCTGAGATCCCATCCCGTTCTTCTGCTTCCGAAATAATCATCAATTGTCATAGCAATAGTATACGGTTCCTCTCCGGATGAGGATGCAGCACACCATATCCTTACATCTCTGTCCTTAACATTCTTTTCTATATATGGCAGAAAAACCGACCTCATAAAGTCAAAATGCTGTGGTTCACGCATAAAATATGTATGATTAGTTGTAAGCTTATTTACAAGCGTAACTGTTTCCATACCGCTTTTATCAGCGAAAACCGAATCCAGATAGTCATTATAATTTGCAAATCCCTTCTGAACTATCAGATTTGAAAGTCTTCCCTCGATTAAAGTACGCTTTCTGCTGAGATCAATGCCATAAGTTGAATGCATAAATTTAACAAGCCTGTTAAATTCGCTGTCCGTAATTTTTACATTCATAATGTGATTACTCCAAAATTAACTTGTTTATATCAAGAAGCTGCTTTATTTCTCCGTTTGAATCTATAATACTCTGAATATACTGATTCTCATTTACATTTTTAAAATCCGGTGCAGAGCATGTATCCGTGGGCAGAACAGTTGTTATTTCACGGACTCTGTCTACAATAAGACCCACAGTAAGATCGTTCAGTTCAACTACAATTATACATGTTTTGTCATCATAAGGTATTTCCGGACGGTTTATTTTATGTCTTATACTAATTACTGGTACAACCTTACCTCTGATATTAATTACACCTTTTATAAAATCAGGAACTCTCGGAACAACAGTTATAGGCTGAACGCCTATAATTTCTGTAACATACTGTATTTCTATACCATAAAGCACATCATCTATATAATATAAAAGAATCTGTCCACCGTTTGTATTAAATTCGCTTTTGACCGGCTGACTGTAACCTTCATTTGCCATACTTCTCACCCCACTGTCAATTGTCATTTATAATATTTCCGACATCAAGAATTATTGTAATACTTCCATCGCCGAGTATAGTACATCCCGACATACCCTGCTGTTTTATATTATAGCGGTTAAACATAGGAGAAAACGGCTTAACAACGACCTGCTGTTCGCCTATAAGCTCATCCACCAGTATGCATGCGCTCTTTCCCTCGGCTTCTACAAGCACCACAACACCGTCATATATATTATCCGATGCCGGTTCCAGACCATAAAATTCGTGAAGTCTGATAAGCGGGTAACATTTATTGCGTATTTTAACAATTTCCTTCTTTGAAGTATCATAAAACAGCTGATTTTCTTTAAGTTTAATAAATTCTTTTATAGAATTTATTGGTATTGTAAATATTGAAGAACCGACAGAAACCTCAATACCGTCAACAATTGCAAGTGACAGAGGGATTTTTATAATGAAATTTGTTCCCTCTCCCCATTTGCTGTCTACTGAAACAGTACCGCCGATTTTTTCAATACTCTGTCTTACAACGTCCATACCGACACCACGTCCGGAATACTCAGTAACTTCGGTATTAGTAGAAAATCCCGGAAGCATGACCATATTGAATATTTCCTTTTCAGTATATTCCTCTTCCGGCTTTGTAAGAAGTCCGTTAGCCTTGGCTTTTTCCATAACACGCTGGCAGTCGATACCAGCACCGTCATCAGATACAACAATTATAACTTCTCCGGAAGAATTATATGCTGCAAGAGTAATTGTACCCTGAGCGGGCTTTCCTCTGGCAATTCGTTCCTCCTGACTGGATTCAATACCATGATCCATAGAATTTCTTACCATATGCATAAGAGGATCATTCAGGTTATCAATAATGCTTTTATCTACTTCCGTTTCTTCCCCTTCAAATACCAGATTTACATCTTTGTTAAGCTTTACCTTCATATCTCTGACAATTCTTGTCATCTTGTTGAATACGCCAGAAAGAGGAACCATTCTGATAGACATTACTATATCCTGAAGTTCGTCTGTAAGCTTGCGGAGTTCTCTGGTAGCCTTCTGAAAGTTTTCCAGTTTAAGTCCTTTCAGATCAGGATTTGAAGTAACCATAGCTTCTGCAATTACAATTTCACCAACCATATCAAGAAGCTGATCAAGCTTATTAAGATTTACGCTTATAAGGCTCTGCTTTCCTTTTGATACATGTTTATTTTTCTGTGCAAGCTTATTATTTATCTCTTCCTGTGACTGTGCTGCCGGAGCATTCTTTGCCGGCTGTGCCTGTGGCTGCTGAGGCTTTGGTTCAGCAGCAGGTGTCAGATTCTCCTGTTTAACTGCCTGTTGTGCATCATCGGCAGGTTTGCTTTCCTGTGTCTCCGGAGCAGTTTTCTCATCATGGACTTCCTTTTCAGCATGATCCCCATCATCTTCTACTGTTTCATATGACTTTACATCTATTGAATCTTCAATTTCCCTGTAAATATGCTGATAACTTTCTTCCGGTGCTTTAATTGTCAGAAGAAATCCTTTTTCGTTTATTATTTTGGAAGTTGATGAATCTGTTTCAATATTTTTCGGTTCATATGAAAGCTCTGTGCAATACTCTGAAATTTTATTGGCAAGAAGCAATGCCCTGAGGTTTTCCATTTCACAGTTATCTTCAAAAAATACACGTATTTTCAAAGCAGCTGACATTGTTTCAGTTTTATTTTCCGAAGCGTCTTTAGAATCTGCCCCGGCATCTGCCGGCGGATTGTTTGCTCCGGCTTCTTTAGTATCGTCGGGCATTTTTCCGGTTTTAAGATATGTAACAAAATTTTCAATTTTATTTATTTGGTCAGTAAAATCCGTAGGTTCTGAATCGTCATCCTGAAGAGAATCGATCTCGGCTTTAAGCAGATCTGATGATGAAAATACAAGATCGTAAAGGGTTTCCACTGAATCTATAACCGGCTTTTCCTCACGTATAATGAAAAACATGTCCTCAATACTATGGGCAAGGGTTGACATGTTGTTCAGTCCCATCATAGCAGAACTGCCCTTAATAGTGTGCATTATACGGAAAATTTCATTAATATCTTCTTCATCAAATTTATTGTTGCTTTCTGTTTTGATCATAATCTGATCAAGTTGTTCCAGCAATGATGTGGACTCATAAATAAACATGTCCACCATGCTTTCCATACCTGGTTCAAATCTGCTCATAAATTACACCTGCCTGTTTATTTTTTAAGGAATTATCTCGTCCAGTCCGCCCTTGGACATAACGATTTCTCCAGTTTCTTCAAGTCTTCTTATTGTAGCAATAATCTTTCTCTGTGCGTCTTCAACATCACGCATACGCACGTTGTGCAGATACTGCAGATCGGTTTTGATTGTTTCCTGCTGACGCTGGGACATATTGCTGAAAATAACCTTTGTAACCTCCGGGTTGGCAGCTTTGAGGGCAACTGTAATATCCTTTGTGTCACATTCTCTGAGGAATGCCTGAATTTCACGGTTATCAAGAAATGCGATATCGTCAAATACAAACATTCTTTTCTGGATCTCATCAACAAGTTCCGGATCAGAGTCATTAAGTTCTTCCATAATAGTTTTTTCTGTCTGCATATCCAGATTATTCATAACGTCTGCAAGATAATTGACGCCGCCGAATTCAACCATGTCAACAGAACCTACTGAGCTTAGCTTTTCAGACATTATTTCCTCAACGTTTCTTACTATTTCCGGGGAAATACTGTCCATATCTGCGATTCTTTTGAAAATTTCAACCTGAATATCATTAGGAAATTCTGCTATAATCTGTGCAGATTTTTTTGAATTAATATGAGTAAGTACAAGCGCAATAGTCTGCGGGAGCTCATTTGAAAGCATAGTCAGAATGGTTTTATAATCCACATTCTTCAAAAATTCAAATGCACGATTGGAATCGTGAATCCTCTGCATTATCATTTTAGCCTTTTCCTTACCGAATGCGTTTGTAAGGACATTCATAGAATACTGCTGACCGCCTTCGGCTGAAATTTTCTGAGCAATAAAAATTTCATAGAATTCATCCATGACTGCTTTAATCTCATCCTGACTTAAACTGTCAATACTTGCAATTTCCAGCGAAAGCTGTTCTACTTCATCATCATCCAAATATTTATATATCTCTGCCGCAGTTTCTTCGCCTAATGCCACCATAAAAGCAGCGGCCTTGTTGGCGGCAGTTACCTGTTCATCTGAAGGCGCTGGTCGTTTCATTTATTTTCCTCCCCGGAAGTTTATGCATTTTATTTTGTAAATTTAATTATATCATATTTTTCTGATTTTGACAATACTATTCCCGATTAATCACCGATAAATCCACTATCCGGAAAATGTTTTGCCTGAATGCATTTTATTCAAAATAACCTGCAAAAACAGCATAATTAATAATAACTTATAAAAAATCCAAATAAAAAGCAATAACCCCTCTGTTAATATTATACAAATTGTTTTTAACAAAGTCAAGTATTTTATGTAAAATACAGCAAAGTAATTTTAACAAATAATTCAAAATCTATTGACAAATTCCCACAAATCGCATAAAATAATATTAACGGGTATTAAGGCGTTCTGGTAAAAACGTCTTAAATAAAATAAGCGGAGGACGTATAATGAACGATTTAGATAACTTAAAGCTGACCGATCTTATTGATGTCAAAACTTTACAGGATATTCAGGACGGTTTCTCAAATACAACAGGCATGGCAGCTCTTACAACAGATGCAGACGGAACAGCAGTAACTAAAGGAAGCAACTTTACCGATTTCTGTATGGAACTGACACGAAAATCCAATACAGGCTGTAAAAGATGCGAGCAGTGTGATAAGCAGGGCGGAGAAAATACGATGTATACCGGAAAATCATCTACATATTACTGCCATGCCGGACTTGTTGATTTTGCGGCTCCTATCATGGTAAACGGAAAATTTATCGGTTCATTTATCGGCGGACAGGTTCTGACTGAACGTCCGGATGAAGAAAAAATCAGAAAATACGCTGCTGAAATAGGTGTAAATCCGGATGAATACGTAAGAGCTGTAAGAAAGGTGAAAGTTCTTCCAAAACACCAGATAGATATGGCTGCTGACTTTTTATGCACTATTGCCAATGTACTTTCAAAAATTGCCTACAGCAATTATGTGGCAAATCAAAATAATTCCGGTCTTTCCAGTCTCAACGAAAGTCTTATTGCAAAAATTCATGATGCTGAAGGTCTTATAAATCAGAATTCCGACAATATGGACAAGCTGCGTTCAGAATTCGCTCTGCTTGAAAATATTTCAAAACAATCTGTCTCAGAAGTAAATTCCACAAATGAAACAGTAAAAATCATTCAGGATATCGCCATGAACACGAGAATTCTTGGTTTCAATGCATATATTGAAGCCGCCCGTGCAAAGGAAAGCGGAAAAAGTTTCGGTGTTATAACTCAGGAAATAAGAGATCTTGCCGACAAAAGCAAGGCTTCCGCAGATAAAATAGAAAATGCAATGAAGTCTATCGGAGATTTTACAAAGCAAATCGACAGTCAGGTTAGAAATACTGAAAAACTATTATCTGAATGTATGGCAAATATAGAAGAATTTTCAACAATACTTAAGCAAATGTTATAATATTAAAAGAAGACCCGTCCTTCCGGACGGGTTTTGATATTTTAAAAGTAAATTTGTCAAAAATATTATTCTGCACTTCAGTAAAAACATACAGGCATAGCACAATATATGCTTAAAACGTAATACTGATAAAAGCAATTATATATATAACCGCAGATATTATAATTGCAGGAGATGTAAAAGCAATTTTTCCGCATCTGAATTTCTGATGTATTGACGATTTCGGAAAAGTATTTTTCCGGCAGAATATAATAAATGCCGCTATTCCTGCAATAAACAATACCACCGCAGCAAATCCCATCAATGCTGTTATCAGAGATTCTTCTCCGGCATAATTATCAATGACTCCCGAAAGCGTTGCAAAGGAATTTACAAAGAAATGCACAAACATCGAAGGGATAACAGAATTATGCTTGACATCAATATATCCCATGAAAATTCCTAAAGAAAATGCAAGAACAAACTGTGCGGCATTTCCATGAGAAATCCCAAAGAAAAAAGCACTGATTAAAATGCCGAACCGCTGACTTACCCGGGAAAGAGTTTTCATTACAAATCCACGGTAAAAAAGTTCCTCGGTAATCGGAGCAATTATACATGTATAGCATACTGATATTGCCATTGCCTTAAAGCTTGTGTATGTTACGACCTGAGAATTACCGATCAGATCAGTTCCCGGAAGGAGCTGATAAAGTATTGTTATTGCAAGTGCTGCCAGACGCTGGATAAATAAGCCTATAACAATATATTGTATAATATTTGCCAGTGAGAAATCAGTAGTTTTAAACAGCGATTTAGTCTTTATATCAGCAAACCTGCATCCAGCATAAAATGCCAGGAGATTTGCTGTCAGATAACTTATCAGTGTAATTCCGGAGGAAATTGAAGAATTGTTTATCATATCTGAAATTTTATCCGCACCGCCGGAAAACAACTCAGAAAAGCTGATACCGTTTATACTCATAATCACTGCCATTACAATAAAATAAAGAACATTTGCAATAACATAAGCCGATGCGATGTGAATCAGGATTCCTCCCCCGGCGACATTATAAAAATGTCTGATCTTCTTTTTTTCTTCATCACCCGGCATAAACGGCAGTTCACAGCCTTCAATTGAAATCTGTGGAACAAGCTTTCCGTAATCGTCATTATAATCCGGATTTTCTGTGGGATTATCAAAAGGATTATGAGGATCAATGGGCTTTACAAATTGCTTGTTATATACATGGTATCTGGCATCCTGTTCAAACTGTTCTGCTTCTGATTCATTGTCAAAATATTCCATAATACTCCTCCTTATTACAAGAATTTCGTTTTAATATTAATTATATATCAATTTTGACAGTTAGTCAAATAAATATCGAAGAAAAGTTGTGGACAAAGCCGAAAAAATATGATATAATAAATGCAATAATTATTATATATATTCAGATGTCCTTGCAGATATGCAAACCAAAAATTTGCTTGTTTGCATATCGGACAATTATATTATCAATAAATAAAATAATCAGAAAGGATATAAAATATGCTTCATGAGAAATCCTGCGGGGCGATTGTTTATCGCAAATCTCACGGAAATACTGAAATTTTGCTTATAAAGCATGTCAACAGCGGACACTGGTCATTTCCTAAAGGTCATGTTGAAGGCAATGAAACTGAGCTTGAAACTGCCCAGAGAGAAATCATGGAAGAAACCGGAATCGATGTCGTTTTAGATCCCACATTCAGGGAAACAGTTTCATACTCCCCTAAAAAAGATACCCAAAAGGTTGTAGTTTATTTTCTCGCCAAAGCAAAAAATTTCGATTTTATTCCTCAGGAAGAGGAAATTTCTGAAATCAGATGGGTAGATGTGGGATATGCTGTCAACATATTAACTTATGAAAATGATAAAGTGATTGTAAACAAGGCAAAAGCTGCTATAAAAGAAAGAGTGTAACCGTAAAAGGCTGCACTCTTTTTTACTCAGAGTAATTTTATTGCAGATTATCTTTCAATAATCTGGCTTCTGTCAGGACCTACGCCTATCATTACAATACGGCAGCCGCAGAGTTCTTCAAGACGCTTAATATACTTACGGCAGCTTTCAGGAAGTTCTTCAAAGGTTCTGCATCCTGTAATATCCTCTGTAAAGCCCTCTGCTTCCTCATAAATCGGTTCGCAGCCTGCAAGCTCTTCAAGAGCAGGTGGGAAGTTATTGATGACACTTCCGTCAGGCATTTTATAGCCTACGCAAATTTTCAGTGTTCCAAGACCGCAGAGTGTATCAAGCTTGTTGATAGCAAGCCCGTCCAGACCGTTTACTCTTACCGAGTGTTTTACTATAACAGCGTCAAACCATCCGGTTCTTCTTGGTCTTCCGGTAGTAGTTCCGAATTCACCGCCGACATTTCTGATTTTATCTCCGATTTCATCATCAAGCTCTGTAGGGAAAGGACCTTTTCCGACTCTTGTTGTATAAGCCTTTGCTACACCGATAATATTTGTGATCATTCTCGGACCCACACCTGTTCCCACGCATACTCCGGCAGAAAGCGGATGAGATGAAGTAACATAAGGATATGTACCGAAATCTATATCAAGTAAAGTTGCCTGAGCACCTTCAAACATTATTGTTTTTCCGGCTTTGTCGGCATCATATGTCAGAACGGAAACATCGTCAACGTACGGTGCTAAAATTTTTCCGTATTCATTATATTCTTTGATAACAGCTTCTATGTCAACAGCTTCACCGCCGTAAACTTCTGTTATGATTTTGTTTTTAAGAGCACCTGTGGATCTTGCCTTCTGAGCAAAAACTTCCGGATGAACAAGGTCATATACCCTGATTCCGCAGCGTTCATATTTATCCATATATGTGGGACCGATACCTCTTTTGGTTGTTCCGATATCAGAATTTCCTCTGAATTGTTCTGAAAGTCCGTCAAGAATAATATGCCATGGCATAACCACATGCGCTCTCGGATCAATTTTCAGATTTGCTGTTGAAATTCCTCTGTCTTGCAGGGACTTAAGCTCTCCTGTAAAATCTTTAGGATCCAGAACTACACCGGCACCGATAAGACAAAGCTTATCCGGATAAAGAATACCGGATGGAATAAGATGAAGCTTATATGTTTCACCATTGTTAACAACAGTATGTCCGGCGTTGTTACCGCCCTGTGAACGAACTACAACATCGGCCCGTGAAGCAAGAATATCTATGATTTTTCCTTTGCCTTCGTCACCCCATTGAGTTCCGACAACAATATTTGCAGGCATTTTTTTTCCTCTTTTCAATAATTTTAGGTATGCCTCAAGCATACACATTACATTATATCAGAAAAAAAACGGTATTTCAAGAGAAAACGCCGTTTTTTTATAATTATCCCCAAAAATATAAACAGATGTAAAATCACTAGCCTGAAAAAAGAAAATTACTGTTGCATGTGATGAATAAAAAAAAGTCAAATTCTCTTGATAAATACCGATAAATAATGTTATAATAAATTTGTATGAGATTTTTAGAATGATTTTTATTCCTCAAGCCTGCGGCTTATGCCTTTGCAGACGAAATTTGCCGGAATGCATAAGAAAAACCATAATACGGTAAAGGGAAGACATATCTGCCCTAAAATATTTAACGGCATATCAGAATAATCCCATACATGCCAGTTAAGCACTATATTGACAATTACCCCTATGGTAAACTCGACAGAGGTGATTATAAGAGATCCCAGAAGGCATTTCTGCCACAGAGGAGTATTTTTAAGCCTGACATGCATTTCATAAATTATTGTCAGAACAAATCCCCCTGTAAGAGTCATTGTCCAGTGTGTAAAGCCTCTGGATGCAATTTCCAGAAAACTGTATACAAAACAGCCGGTCAGGAAAACCAGGGCACGTGTACCTAATCCTTTCAAGCTGACACCTCCTTACCTGATTTATTATGTATTCAGCAAAACTTATTTATACATATTATATGTCGGTTCTGTGAAAAATTCACATTTTATTATAATTTTTATAATGCCGCTGTATAATGGCGGCGGAACGGAGAAAATTATGAGAAAAAGCGGTATTTTAATGCATATATCCAGTCTGCCTTCCAATTACGGAATAGGAAAAATGGGAAGATCTGCATACGATTTTGTGGACTTCCTTGTGAGTTCCGGAGTCAGATGCTGGCAGATCCTGCCTCTTTCACCTACCAGTTACGGAGATTCGCCTTATCAGTCATTTTCTGTTTATGCAGGTAATCCTTATTTTATCGACTTTGAAACCCTCAAGCGTGAAGGACTTATTAAAAAATCCGATTATGAGGAAATAAAATGGCAGGATAACGACCATCAGGTAAATTACAGCCTGATTTATCAGAATTGTTTCAAGGTTTTAAGACAGGCTTATAAAACCTATAAACGTGATATTTCCAAAAAATATCATGACTTTACAGAAAAAAACAGCTTCTGGCTTGATGATTATGCACTGTTTATGGCTCTTAAATTCAAAAACAACGGCAAACCATGGTATGAATGGGATAAAAAGCTTGCCATGAGGGACAAGGATGCTCTTGCAAAGGCTTCAAAAGATCTTGAAAAGGAAACAGAATTTTTTAAATTTATTCAGTATAAATTTTTCAGACAGTGGAATAATCTGAAAAAATATGCCAATGACAGGGGCGTTGAAATTATCGGGGATATGCCTATATATGTGTCCTATGACAGCGTTGAAGCATGGGCTTCTCCGGAGCTTTTCCTGTTTGACAAAAACAAAAAGCCTAAGGATGTTGCCGGATGTCCTCCGGATGATTTTGCAGTTACCGGTCAGCTGTGGGGCAATCCTCTTTACGACTGGGAATACCATAAAAAAACCGGATATAAATGGTGGATCGACCGACTGAAATTTTCTGCGTCTATTTACGATATTGTAAGAATCGACCATTTCAGGGGTTTTGAAAGCTACTATGCAATTCCTTACGGAAGTAAAACTGCTGAAAAAGGCGAGTGGAGAAAGGGTCCTGGGGCAGAACTTTTCAAAACTGCTGAAGAAAGTCTGGGCAAGCTTAATATTATTGCGGAAGACTTAGGCTTTATTACTGATGATGTACGCCAAATGCTTGACGAAGTCGGCTATCCGGGAATGAAGGTCTTACAGTTCGCATTTGGTGACGGAAGTGATAATGAACATCTTCCGCATAATTACCAGTCATCAAACTGTGTGGCTTATACCGGTACCCATGACAACGAAACCCTTAAAGGATGGGTTTCATCACAGTCGTCATCTACTCTTAAATGCTGCATGGCATATACAAATGCAAAAAAGAAAAAGGATATTCCAAAAGGTATCATAAGAGAAGCATGGAGAAGTGTTGCAGAAATCGCAGTAGCACAGATGCAGGATTTTCTTGATTCCGACGCATCATGCAGAATGAATACCCCGTCAACCCTCGGCGGCAACTGGCAGTTCAGAACTCAAGAAAGTGATTTCACAGATAAGCTTTCTAAACGCATTCTGAAACTGAATAAAATGTATAACAGATAATTTATTTATAAGGAGAAAATTTATGGAACAATACAAAGAAAAATTAAGATCAGCCCTTAAAGACTGCAAAACTCCTCAGGAAATTCATAATGTTATCGGCAAAACAGTTATTGAATATTCCAAAGACAATTGGGACAAATCCAAAAATGCTCATAACCACAGCAGACGTGCATGTTATTTTTCAATGGAATTCCTTGTGGGCAGAGCTGTTTACAACAATCTTCTGTGTCTGGGTCTTTATGACGATACAGAAGCAGTTTTAAATGAAATGGGAAGAAGTCTTTCCGATCTGGAGGAAATTGAAGACGCTGCTCTGGGAAACGGTGGTCTGGGTCGTCTTGCTGCATGCTTTTTAGACAGTGCCGCAACCCTTGATTTTCCTCTTGACGGATATGGAATAAGATATAAATACGGTCTTTTCAAGCAGGGAATCGAAAACGGTTTTCAGACTGAAACTGCTGATAACTGGACAAAATACGGCGATTCGTGGTCTGTAAGAAATGAAGATGATATTGTTGAAGTTAAATTCAATGGTCAGACTGTAAAGGCAGTGCCTTATGACATGCCAATATTCGGCTGCAAGACCAGTCATATAAGCACTCTGAGATTATGGCAGTCAGAAGCAATAAATGAATTTGATTTCAATCTGTTCAATCAGCAGAAATATGTTGAAGCAAGTCTTGAAAAAACTGCTGCTGAAGATATTTCAAGAGTTCTTTATCCTAATGACGATACACGTGAAGGCAAAAAGCTGAGATTAAAACAGCAGTATTTCTTCTGCAGTGCTTCATTGCAGGATATTACAAAAAAGCATCTCGAGCGTTTCGGAACACTTGAAAATATCGCTGACAGCATTACTATTCAGTTAAATGATACTCATCCGGTTATCTCAATTCCTGAATTAATCAGAATACTCCGCAATAACGGAATTAACTTCGATAAGGCTTTCTCAATTGCAGTTAAGGTATTCAACTATACAAACCACACTGTAATGCCGGAAGCTCTTGAAAAATGGGAATGCGGACTGGTTGAAGAGCTTCTGCCGGAGGTTTATTCAATAATTCTCCAGATCAATGAAAAGCTTATGTCTGAAATGTACGAAAAGGGCAAAACTACTGAAGAAATTGAAAAAATCAAAATAATAAGAAACGGTCTTGTAAACATGGCGGACATGGCTGTTTACTGCTCTTCCTATGTTAACGGTGTTGCGGAAATTCACACAGAAATTCTCAAGGACACTGTTCTTGCTGACTGGTATAAAATTTATCCGGAACGCTTCCAGAACAAGACAAACGGTATTACTCAGCGCCGCTGGCTTGCACTGTGCAACAAGTCTCTTTCCGGTCAGATAACTGAACTTCTGGGTACTGACCAATGGATAAACGATCTTGACAGACTTAAAGAACTTGAAAAATATGCTGACAACGAAGAAGTTATAAACCGCTTTATGAATATCAAAAAAGAAAACAAAGTGATTTTAGCTGACTATATTCTTAAAACAGAGGGAATTCAGATAAATCCGGATTCCGTTTTCGATATTCAAATAAAAAGACTTCATGAATATAAGCGTCAGCTTCTTAATGCTTTTTCAATACTTTATATTTATTTCGGTATTAAATCCGGAGAAATAAAAAACATGAATCCGGTAACATTTATCTTCGGTGCTAAATCTGCTCCGGGATACCGCCGTGCAAAAGGGATTATAAAATACATCAACGAAATCGCAAAGCTCATTGACAATGATGAAGAAGCAAGAAAATACATTAAAGTTGTGTTTGTATCCAATTACAATGTTTCCTATGCTGAAAAACTGATTCCGGCAGCTGATATTTCTGAACAGATTTCAACAGCTGGTACGGAAGCTTCTGGTACCGGAAACATGAAACTTATGTTAAACGGTGCTGTCACTCTGGGTACTTATGACGGTGCAAACATTGAGATTGTAAGGGAAGCCGGTGAAGAAAACAATTATATTTTCGGTGCAAGAGTTGAAGAACTGAAAAAAATCATGCCGGAATACAACAGCAGAAAGCTTTTATCAGAAAATCCGAAAATCAGCCGTGTTGTCCAGACTCTTATTGACGGTACGGTTTCAGACGGAGGTACAGGATATTTCAGAGAGCTTTACTTCTCCCTTACTGACGGCGCTTCATGGCATTCTCCTGACAATTATTATCTTCTGGGTGACCTTGAAAGCTACATGGACGTAAAGCTTCGCTGCATTGCAGATTTCAGCAACAAAAAGTATATAGGCAAAAAGATGTGGCTTAATATGTGCAATGCCGGAAAGTTCAGCTCTGACAGAACAATTAATGATTATGCGGAAAATATCTGGCATATTGGTAAAGTTGAAATCTGAATATAATAAATCAGCCATGGATAATCCATGGCTGATTTTATTTTTTCACGTATCTTTACTGTTCAGCTCATACTCTCCGTTTTCTGCGTCTCTGATTTTTTCCTTTACCAGAGTATAAATAATCGAAACAATAGGAACACCCAGAACCATTCCCAGAACACCGCCGATACCGCCGCCTACAGTAATCGCAAACAGTACCCACAGTGCCGGAAGACCAATTGAATTGCCCACAACCTTCGGATATATGAGATTGGAATCTATCTGCTGAATCACAATAATAAATACCACAAACCACACAGCTTTTATAGGATTGACAAGAAGCTGAATAAATGCACCGGGTATCGTTCCGAAAATAGGTCCGACAATAGGAATCATATTGGTAATACCAATAATCACGCTGATAAGCGGAGCATAATCGAATCCGAAAATAGTCATTCCCACAAAGCACAAAACTCCCAGAATAACCGCTTCCATAAGCTGACCGCTTATGAAATTTGAAAAAGTATCATAACCTAATGTTATAATTTTCTCGAATTTTTCATATTTGTTTTTGAGTATTATTTTAGTAAGAATCTTTGCACTTTTCTTAAGTCTTTGTTTGTCAAGAAGAATATATACTGAGAAAACTAATCCAACAACCACATCTATAGTACCGTTTATTATACTTGAAGTTATATCAACAGTTTTGCTTAAAAAGTTCGGAATATAGTCTGTAATATTTGAAATAATATCATCTGCTTTTTCAACCAGCTTATTTAAATCAATTTTATCGTCAATGAAAGCGGTTATGTTAAACCTGTTGGATTCAATAAAGTTCATAAGATTATTGGCATATCCGCTGAAATTTTCTCCGAAAAGTACAACACTTTCTGAAATCTGCGGAACAATAAAGCAGACTATTCCTATAATTATTGCAAACATTACAAGATATGTGGTAATACATGCCATTATAAATGGTGCTTTGCCGGATACCATATGAACCTTTTTACCATATTTTTTCTTTCTGAAAGAATTTTTTACAGCGGCAAAAATCTGCCTGTATTTTACATGAAAAAAATTCATAGGCCGATTAAGGGCAAAAGCAATTACTCCTCCGATAATAACCGGACGGAAAATATTCAAAACCTTGGAGACTGCTGAGAAAAATCCCTCATATCTTATTATTATAAATGCCGACACTATAAGTATCAGGCCACTGCAAACAATTGTTTTTGCAAGACGATTATTTTTAAAGGAAAACTTTTTCTGCATAAACCCTCCTTGTCAAAAGACTATTCTGCTGTTTTTATTTTCATAGAAATATCAAAGCATTTTACTGAATGGGTAAGTGCGCCAAGAGAAATAATATCAACTCCGGTAAGAGCCACTTCTCTTAAATTATCAAGGGTAATATTGCCTGATGCTTCAAGCTTTGCACGTCCGGCAGTTATTTCAACTGCCTTTTTCATGTCCTCAGGACTCATATTGTCAAGCATTATTATTTCGCATCCGCAGTCTAAAGCCTCATGAAGTTCCTCAAATGTACGAACCTCAACCTCAATCTTAAGCATATGTCCTGCCTTTTCACGCAAAGCGGAAACGGCTGCGGTTATAGAACCGTATGCATCAATATGATTATCCTTAAGCATTGCACCGTCTGAAAGGTTAAAACGATGGTTTCTTCCTCCGCCTGCTGTTACAGCGTACTTCTGCAATGCACGAAGTCCCGGAAGTGTTTTTCTGGTATCAGTAATGTTAGCATTTGTCCCCTCTGCAAGCTTTACGCATTTATTTGTAGCTGTAGCAATACCGGACATATGCTGCAAAATGTTAAGAGAAGTTCTTTCACCCTTAAGAAGTGTTTTTGTACTGCCCCTGAAATTTGCAATAATATCGCCTTTCTTTACTTCTGTTCCGTCTTTCAGGAGAATTTCTTTTTCGACATTTCCTCCGGCAAGGTCGAAAACTCTTGCGGCGATATCAATACCGCAGAGAATACCGCTGTCCTTAGCCACAAAATACGCCTGACTCATATGACTGTCGTCAATCAGGTTGTCAGTTGTAACATCTATATAATTTATATCTTCTGTAAGAGCAGTATTAATAATATTGTCAATATACATCTGATTTAACATAAATTTTTATTCCTTTCAGATAACTTCTTTCAAAATCAGGTAAGCCACAGTTGCAAGTGATTTAGCTTCAATATAATCCGGGTTAACAAGATAATTTCCGGTTGTCAGTTCATGCTTTATTTCTTTGATACGCTCAAAGCCTTCAACAGCTGCTTTTTTATCAGGTATTACAAAATAGCTGTTTTGCATAATATGGCGAATCTCCGTTCTGAATCCATGAGGAATCGGAGGAGCATCATTATTAACCTCAAACTCATAGTCTTCAAATTCATCTTTCATATTTGCGGCTTTCTTTGCTATATCAGATGCTGCACGCCTTGAAAATACCAGTGCTTCCAGAAGGGAATTGCTTGCAAGACGGTTATTTCCGTGAACTCCGGTATGGGAGCATTCCCCTGCCGCATACAGGTCTTCAACCTTGGTTCTTGCAAAACTGTCAACATTAATTCCTCCCATAAGATAGTGCTGACACGGAAATACCGGTATTCTGTCTTTTGTAAGGTCATATCCCTGATCCAGAAGATTTTTGTAAATCATCGGGAAACGATTTTTAAGAAATTCCGGATCTTTCCTTGTAATATCAAGGTAAAAATCTGTCGAACCCAGTTTTCTGCTTTCGAGTATTATAGCATGAGAAACAACATCTCTGGGGGCAAGTTCCAGCCTGTCATCATAATTATGCATAAATCTTTCGCCGTTTTTATTGAGAAGGTATGCACCCTCTCCCCTTACTGCCTCAGAAATCAGGAAACATTCTCTTGTATGCTTATTATTAAATGCCGTAGGATGAAACTGAACAAGGCTTAAGTTTTTAATATCCGCACCCATTTCATAAGCGGCAGTAATTCCGTCGCCTGTTGCGATGGCAGAATTTGTGGTATATTCATATACTCTTCCGATACCTCCGGTAGCAAATATAAGGAAGTGACTGTTAAAAGTCCTGCGCTCCTCATACTTCCATGTATCCACAGCAAAGCCCGTTGACGTTTTCCTGGCACCGCAAAGATATGTATTTTCCATTATATCCACATTAGGCAATGTTTTAACCCTTTCAAGAAGCTTTGATACTATTTCAAAGCCGGTTGCATCCTTATGGTGAAAAATTCTGTGACGGCTGTGTCCGCCCTCAAGAGTTCTGTGAAGCTCTCCGTCAGGAGTCCTGTCAAAATCGACCCCAAGACTGATAAGTGTTTCTATGTCACGGGCAGCTTCTGACACAAGAATATGCACCGTTTCAGTATTGTTTTTAAATCCGCCTGCAATCATTGTATCATTCTGATGCAGTTGAATATTGTCATTTGGTGAATTATAAACCCCGGCAATACCTCCCTGTGCAAGGGCAGAATTGCATAAAAGCAGTTCACGCTTTGATAATATAAGAATTTTAAGTTCCGAAGGAAGATTGATAGCTGCGTAAAGTCCCGCCGTTCCGCATCCGGCAATAATAACATCATAATTTTTAGGCATATTGAATCCCGGTCTTTCTGTTATGTTTTTTTACTTATACTAATCCTCATAATTTTATCTGCTGTTCTTTTGAGGAGCAGTATTTTCCGGTTCATACCGGAACTGCTTATACTTATTCTATTATACCATTTACGTGAGATATTGTCACTATTAAATTTCACTAAATTTTTTCAATATTCGCCCCTATTTAACAACATTTATTTTATGTTATTATTGACATTTTTACTTATTTAAGGCATAATTAAGATAACAGATTTTTTTAAAGGAGGCAAATACATGAAAAAATCACGAATAATTCCGCTGATTCTTTCAGCGCTTTTAGTATCTCTGCCCGGATGCAGCGACAGCGGCACAGGGAATAATACAGACAGCTCTTCTTCTCAGACAGAATCGGTTTCATCAGCCGATGCTGTAAGCTCTAAGGCTGAAAATTCAGAATCCGGCGATGAAATTAACCTTGACATATCTCTGGCACTTGGCAACAGCTGGGAATCGGAGGGTAAAACCTGTTATGAATACCACGGAACAATTACAAACAATGAAACAGAGGCAGTAAACGGATGGTCTGTAAGCATTCCGGTAAACAGTGACAGTTCTTTAAGCGGTGGCTGGGGTGGCATCATTTCCCTTGAAAATTCCACTGTATCAATAACACCTGAGGATTATAACTCTGTCATTGAAGCGGGCGGAAAAATTGAATTCGGCATTCAGATTTTAAGTTCCGGAGAAATTGACCTGTCAAAGGCAGTATGCAAAGCGTCAAAGGGCGGCGGAGCAGTATCACAAGCTGAAAATCAGAATCAAAACAGCAGTAATTCCGGCGGAGAAGCTGTAAAGAACACCGGAGCCAAGGAAGTTCCTCCTGCCACAACTGATGACTGGCTTTCAGTAAAGGGAAGCAAAATAGTAGATTCTGACGGCAAAGAGGTATGGCTTACCGGCTGCAACTGGTTCGGTTACAACACCGGAACAAACTGTTTTGATGGTTTATGGGCATGCGACCTTAACTCTTCCCTTGCAAGTATTGCCGACCATGGCTTTAATCTTTTAAGAATCCCTATTTCCACAGAACTTATCAATAACTGGGAAAACGGCAATTATCCTGAAGCCAATTACAATAACGCCACAAATTCCTATCTTGAGGGAATGAACAGTCTTGAAATTTTTGATTATGTGATAGGACAGTGCAGAGCAAACGGAATAAAAATCATGATTGATATTCACTGTGCTGTAACCGATTCCATGGGGCATATGAAACCGCTCTGGACTGACGGAGATATATCTGAAGAGGATTATCTTGACGGTCTTGAATGGATGGCTGAAAGATACAAGGACGATGATACTATAATAGCTTATGATCTTGAAAACGAACCACATGGCAAGCAGAATGAATCCCCAAGAGCTAAATGGGACGATTCAAAAGATGCGGACAACTGGAAATACATTGCCGAAAAGGCTGCAAATACTGTTCTTGACGAAAATCCAAACGTACTTGTAATGGTAGAGGGAATAGAAATTTACCCCAGGGACATAAAGAAAAACGGTGATTTCAAATCCCAGAACGAGGACGATTATTTCTTCAACTGGTGGGGAGGAAATTTAAGAGGAGTTGCTGACAACCCTGTGGATCTGGGAAAATATCAGAATAAGCTGGTTTATTCTCCCCATGACTACGGTCCGGCAGTTTATGAACAGCCATGGTTTGAGGGCGGTTATACCTTTGATTCTCTTTATGAAGACTGCTGGTATGACAACTGGTTTTATATTCAGGACAAAAATATCGCTCCTCTTCTTATCGGAGAATGGGGAGGATATATGACAGAACCGAATGTTACATGGATGACTTATCTTCGTCAGCTTATATCTGAAAATAAAATCAATCATACTTTTTGGTGCTTTAACGCAAATTCCGGCGACACTGGCGGACTTGTAAAGGATGATTTTATGACATGGGATACGGAAAAATATGAGTTTGTTAAAGAGGTGCTATGGCAGAAGGACGGAAAATTCGTAGGCCTTGACCACGAAATTCCTCTTGGTGAAAATGGTATTACATTAAGCGATTATTAAAAAATCCGGTGCGGCTTCATACCGTACCGGATTTTAAAAGCAAAACAAAAAGCTCTCCAAAGGAGAGCTTTTTGCCATGATATAGGGATTATTGGGGATTTTAATTTAACGCTGGGGTAAACGTTAAATTGAAGACATACTCATTAATGAGT
>NZ_JBJFHN010000025.1:0-4554 GCF_051893655.1 Porcipelethomonas sp.
GAAACTGCTGATTATTTACACAAACTGAAAAGTATGGTAAAATGTAAAATATGGCGTGCAGTAAGAGTGAAAAGCACTGATGATATAAAAGCTGCTGACAATACAGATGCAGATTGTCTGCTTCTTGACAGCTTTTCAAAATCCGGCTACGGAGGAACAGGAAAAACTGCCGACTGGAGTATAATCAGGAATACTGAAATAAAAAAGCCTTTTTTTCTGGCAGGTGGTCTTAATACAGAAAATATACCTGATGCATTGAAAGCAGTAAAACCTTATGGTATTGACATTTCCGGCGGTATTGAAACCAATGGTGTCAAGGACAGGGAAAAAATTAAAAATATTATGGAACTTATAAGGAGTGATCATTTTGAATAAAAAAGGAAGATACGGTATCTACGGCGGACAATATGTTCCGGAAACTGTAATGCATGCCGTATGTGAACTTGAAGAAGCCTATGAACACTATAAAAATGACAAGGAGTTCTGTGAAGAACTTAAAGCACTTTACAGAGATTATGCAGGACGTCCGTCAATGCTTTATTACGCAGAAAAAATGACTAAAGATATAAATGGTCCTAAAATCTATATCAAGCGTGAGGATCTCAACCATACCGGTTCTCATAAAATCAACAATGTTTTAGGTCAGATACTTCTTGCTAAAAAAATGGGTAAAAAACGTATAATTGCTGAAACAGGTGCCGGACAGCACGGCGTTGCCACTGCTACTGCCGCTGCTCTTTTCGGTATGGAATGCGAAGTATACATGGGCGAAGTTGATATGGAAAGACAGTCCCTGAACGTTTATCGCATGGAGCTTCTGGGAGCTAAGGTCACTCCTGCAAAAAGCGGAACAGGAACTTTAAAGGACGCTATCAACGAAGCCATGAAGGACTGGGCTACAAATGTGGAAACAACCTATTATCTTATAGGTTCTGTAATGGGACCTCATCCGTATCCTGAAATAGTTCGTGACTTTCAGAAGATAATCGGTGAAGAAATCAGAGAACAGCTTATGGAAAAGGAACACAAGCTTCCTGATTGTGTAGTTGCATGCGTAGGCGGCGGTTCAAATGCTATGGGTGCTTTCTATGATTTCATAGACGAAAAGTCTGTAAGATTGGTAGGCGCTGAAGCTGCCGGAAAAGGTGTTGATACTGAATTTCATGCAGCTACTGCTGCCAAGGGAAGCGACGGCATATTCCATGGCATGAAATCAATTTTCCTTCAGAATGATGAGGGACAGATAGATAAGGTTTATTCAATTTCCGCAGGTCTTGATTATCCGGGAATAGGTCCGGAACACGCAAATCTTCATAAAACCGGAAGAGCAAAGTATATTCCGATTACTGACGAGGAAGCAGTATGCGCATTTGAATATCTTTCAAAAACAGAAGGAATAATTCCTGCAATTGAATCAGCCCACGCTGTTGCCGCCGCATTGAAAATTGCTCCGGAAATGAGCAGTGACCAGATCATGGTTATCAATCTGTCCGGAAGAGGCGACAAGGACGTTTATCAGATTGCAAGATACAGGGGGGTACAGTTAAATGAACAGGATTAACAGCAGACTGGAACAGCTTAAAAGTGAAAATAAAAAAGCACTGATTACATATGTAACATGCGGTGACGGCGGATATGAAACCACTGAAAAAGCTGTACTGAAAATGTTTGAAAACGGTGCAGACATTGTGGAACTGGGTGTACCATTTTCTGATCCTATCGCTGAAGGACCTGTTATTCAGGCAGCAAGCGAAAGATCCCTGTCAGGAGGTACTACACTTAAGGGCATATTTGAAATGGTAAAACGCCTGCGTGAAAAAACTGACGCTCCGCTAATTCTTATGATGTATGTAAACTCAATTTTCCGTTTCGGCAAGGAAAAATTCTTTTCACTCTGTTCAGAAATAGGCATAGACGGTGTTATCGTTCCGGATCTTCCTTTTGAAGAAAAAGATGAAATTGATGAATATGCTTCAAAATATAATATTATTAATATAAGTCTTGTTACTCCTACATCCTGCGAACGAATAGGCAAAATCGCAAAGGAAGCAAAAGGATTTGTCTACTGCGTATCCTCAACCGGAGTTACTGGAATGCGTTCAGGATTCTCAACAGATTTTGGTAAATTCATAGGCGAAATAAAAAAACATACGGATATTCCGTGTGCCATAGGATTCGGTATTTCCGGTCCGGAACAGGCTGCAAATCTTAAACAGTACTGCGACGGGGTAATTGTCGGCAGTGCTATAGTTAATATCATTGCCCAAAATAGTGCAGATTCTCAGGACAGGGTAGGAGAGTTCACAAAGAGCTTAAGAGATGCTCTGGATAAATAAGGACGGTAAAAATGGGAACAAGTGCTTCAGAGATATTTGATTTAAGAAACTTTTATTTTTATAAAAGCGGTAATATTTTTACCGGAAGTTTAAAAAATTTTAATTATAAAATAATCCCAAAAGACGATGAACTAACTGTTTTGGTCTGGCACGGCTTATTGTGTTCGGATCTGGCAGATATTGAAATTGAAAAAAAATATCCTCTTACCGAAGAAGGATTTTCAGAAATGATCAAGTGGCTTGAGGATGAATACAGAAAAGAAATGTAAAGTTTAGATTAAGCATGATGCGATTTTTTACGCATCATGCTGTTTTTTTATTTTTTGACCTATGAAATTGTAAAACGAATTTTACTTATATTTTACATTACCTTGCTTTCAGATTTTACATTCATGTTATAAAATATCAAGAGTAATCAAAAAAAGATTGCAAAAAATCACTTTACTTTTGAGTGCCGCAAAGCGGCAGAAGGAGAATATCATGAGAAAATCTGTTTCTATGAAAAAAACACTTGCAATGATTATGTCACTTTCATTAATTTCAGGAATTGCAACAGGATGCGGTTCAGAATCATTTGATGCAAAAAAAGATATAACAATCGTTTCCCGTGAAGATGGTTCAGGTACAAGAGGTGCATTCGTTGAACTTTTCGGAATTGAAGAAAAAGACGAAAACGGTGAAAAGATAGACAGAACAATTGACAGTGCCCAGATAACAAACAATACATCAGTTATGATGACAACTGTTTCTGGTAATATGTATGCCATCGGATATATTTCACTGGGTTCATTAAACGATACGGTAAAAGCCGTAAAGATTGACGGCGTTGAAGCTACTGCTGAAAACGTAAAAGCAGGTACTTATAAAATTGCCCGTCCGTTCAATATTGCATACAAGGAAGATTCCTTAAGTGATGTTTCAAAGGATTTTATTGACTACATCATGAGTACAGAAGGTCAGCAGATAGTTACTGACAACGGATACATCAGCATAGACGGCGCTCAGCCGTACAGCGGTTCAAAGCCTGAAGGCAAGATTGTTGTTGCAGGATCTTCATCAGTTTCACCGGTAATGGAAAAACTCAAGGAAGCTTACATGAAAGTAAATACAGGTGCGGATATTGAAATTCAGACAAGTGACTCCACAACAGGTATGACATCCGCCGGAGAAGGTGTATGTGATATTGGTATGGCATCAAGAGAATTAAAGGACAGCGAACTTGAAACTGGTCTTACACCTCTTGCAATCGCAATAGATGGTATTGCCGTAGTTGTAAACAATGATAATCCGGTTGAGGATATTTCCAGCGATACTATTAAATCAATTTATGTAGGAGAAACAAAAACCTGGGAAACTATAGCAGAATAATCCGGGGGATACACAATGAAAAATGTTGTTGAAATAATAATGAAAATAGTCTTCCTGCTTGCCGCCTGTGTATCAATTATGGCTGTTGCAATGATCTGCATTTTCCTGTTTGCAAACGGTATTCCAGCTATGCAGGAAATCGGATTCGTTAAATTTCTGACTGGCAAGATATGGAGACCATCAAACAATATTTATGGAATCCTCCCGTTTATACTGGGAAGTATTTATGTAACTGCCGGTGCAATTATCATGGGAGTTCCTGTTGGAATTATGACAGCTGTTTTCATGGCAAAATTCTGTCCTAAAAAGCTTTATAAAATTTTAAAGCCTGCAATTGACCTTCTTGCCGGAATTCCTTCCGTTGTATACGGCTTCTTCGGACTGGTAATGCTTGTTCCGGTTACAGGAAGTTCAATTCTTACTGCTTCTATAATCCTTGCGATTATGATTCTACCGTCTGTTATAGGCGTGTCAGAATCGGCACTGAGAGCCGTTCCGGACAGCTATTATGAAGGTGCTCTGGCATTGGGAGCTACTCATGAAAGAAGTGTTTTTGCTGTAATGCTTCCGGCTGCAAAGTCCGGTATATTTGCCGGAGTAATTCTGGGAATCGGACGTGCGATCGGTGAAACAATGGCTGTAATGATGGTTGCAGGAAATCAGACAGGAATGCCTTCGGGAATCATGGAAGGAGTCCGTACCCTTACTTCAAACATTGCCATTGAAATGGGATATGCAACCGACCTGCACCGTGAAGCACTTATCGCTACAGGCGTTGTATTATTTGTGTTCATCCTTATTATCAATATCTCATTCTCATTACTTAAAAGGAGGAGCAAATAATGAATCC
>NZ_JBJFHN010000026.1:0-20536 GCF_051893655.1 Porcipelethomonas sp.
TATTTTTTATAATAAAATCAGAATTTGTTCTGAAAAATTCTTCTTTTAACTGAGAATCCATCCGATATTGTGCTGATTCACGGCTTATACCGTCTCTTTTCATAATCCTTTCCGCGCGGAGTTCCTCACGGGAAATAACGGAAATAATAAGTTCGCAGAAATCATCTGCTCTGCTTTCAAACAGTGTTGGAGCGTCAAGCAATATCAGTTTATGGCCTTCGGCAGAAAGCTTTCGTATTGTTTTAAGTATTTCCGCAGTAATATAAGGATATGTAATTGAATTTAAAAGTTCAAGTTTTTTCTTATCAGTAAATACCATGCCTGCAAGCTTGGGACGGTCAAGAGCTCCATTTTCCAAAAGAATATCCCTGCCGAAAAACTCACAGATTTCCTTAAGACACGGCTGTCCCTTTTCAACGACCAGTCTTGAAATATGATCGGCATTTATAACTGAAAATCCATTTTCAGCAAACACTCTGCATACAGTGGTTTTTCCAGCCCCTGTCTGACCAGTAAGTCCAATGACCATTACACCCTCAAGACTGTTCATACCTTTATCACCTCAAATCCCGCTGCTCTTAAAAGGCGATTATATACTGCAAGACCTACTCCGTCTTTTTCAGGAGATCTTACATAAACCTTTTTTGCATGCAGATTGTCAATCTCTCTGAGCCTTGCAAAAATATTATGTGCCTGTTCGCTGCCGTCACTGCCGTATGTCATATAATGACATGGAAGCTGTTTTCCATTATCACTGTCATATATAAGGCAATATGTTGAATCATCACTATTGTTTATAACATATCTGCAAAAATCCGGATAATCTCCGTCGATCAGGATAACATCTGCCTTTGGGGAATAATGTTTATATTTCATTCCCGGAGAAGGCGCAGTTCTCCCCTCTTCAAGTGCATTCAATATTGCCTTGTCAACAATTACATCATCAGCATATTCTGAAAGCATTTCCTTAGTAACAGAACCCGGTCTTAATATTCTTATAGTATTTTCATTTTCAAAAGAAATAACAGTTGATTCCACTCCGTAACGGCATTCTCCTCCGTCAATCACAGCGGAAATTTTTCCGTTCATATCATTTATAACATGTTCAGCCTTTGTAGGACTTGGATATCCTGAACGGTTTGCAGAAGGAGCTGCAACAGGTTTGCTTAATCTGATAAGCTCCCTCATCACAGGATGAGAAGGCATTCTGATTCCAACGGTTTCCAGTCCGCCTGAAGTTTCCAAAGGAACAATATCATTTTTCGGTACAATCATGGTAAGCGGTCCCGGCCAGAATTTTTCTGCAAGGGTATAAAACAGATCCGGTATATCATGTCCCAGTATCTGTACCTGATCAATACTGTAAATATGAACTATCAGCGGATTGTCAGCCGGACGTCCCTTAGCCGCAAAAATTTTTTTCACTGCCATAGGATTCAAAGCGTCTGCTCCCAGACCATAAACTGTTTCAGTAGGTATGCCTACAACGCTGCCTCCCAGTATAAGTTCCGCAGCCTTTTGTATATCTTCAATTGAATCTGATAATAAACTGGTATTTTCCATTTTACTGATTCTGCTGCATTGCAAGCTTGGCTGCCTGATCGGCAGTAGCAAGAGCATCCAGCACTTCCTCCAAATTTCCGTTTAATATTTCTTCTAGTCTGTATATTGTAAGATTAATTCTGTGATCCGTCATTCTGCCCTGAGGATAATTATAAGTTCTGATTCGTTCTGAGCGGTCACCTGTTCCCACCTGAGTTCTTCTTTCAGATGCAATTTTATCATTCTGTTCATTAAGCAGCATTTCATAAAGCCTTGAACGTAAAATTTTCATTGCCTTATCCTTATTTTTAAACTGACTTCTTTCATCCTGACATTCAACCACACAGCCTGTGGGAAGATGAGTTATTCTTACAGCAGATTCTGTTTTGTTAATATGCTGACCGCCTGCACCGCTTGCTCTGAAAACATCAATTTTAAGATCTGTCGGATTAATTTCAAGTTCAACATCATCAGCTTCAACCAGTACGGCAACAGTCACCGTAGACGTGTGTATTCTGCCCTGAGATTCTGTCTCCGGAACACGCTGAACACGGTGAACACCGCTTTCATATTTCAGTCTTGAATAAGCTCCCTCACCCTCTATAGAAAAACTGATTTCCTTGAATCCGCCTAGTTCGGTAGGATGTGCACTTAAAACTTCCTGTTTCCAGCCCTTGGTTTCAGCGTACATTGAGTACATTCTGTAAAGAGAATTTGCAAACAATGCAGCTTCTTCTCCTCCGGCACCCCCACGGATTTCAATTATAACGTTTTTGTCATCATTAGGATCCTTAGGCAAAAGAAGAATTTTAAGTTCATCTGACAGCTTTTCCATATCAGCCTTTGATTCTTCATATTCACTCTGAACCATTTCTTTAAAATCCCTGTCAAGGCCTCCTGCCTCCAGAAGCTCATGAGCCTCGTTAAAGCTGTTTTCAGCCTTTTCATATTCTCTGTATTTTTCTACAATAGGCGTAAGATTTTTAAATTCCTTCATAAGACCAGTAAAAAGCTTCTGGTCATCAGCTACACCCGGTTCAGAAAGCTTATTGCTCAGTTCATTATATCTTTGTTCCATTAATTTTACTTTTTCAATCATCTGTTTAATCCACCTTTAATATCATGACAAATATTAATCTGTATTTTCCCGAATCACTTTTTTTATATTTTTTTCAATTTTATTTCTGGGAATCATAAATTCTCTTCCGCATTTTACACATCTGAGTTTAAAATCCATTCCGGAACGGATAACATACATTTCATTTCCTCCGCAGGGATGATTTTTTTTCATAATCAATATATCCTCAGGTCTTATATCCATTATTGTTCCCTCCCGGCTGAAATTTCCAATATAACCAAAAACAATTTTCTGTAAAAAATCAATTATATTTTATTATACCCCATTTTTTCGTTCAAGGCAATATTTTCTTCAAATATTTTTATATTTTTATACAAAAATAATAAAAAATGAAAGGAGGATTTTATGTTTTCACGAATAACAGGAGAATTTGATCTGATTGAATTTGCTGAATATGCTGCCAGACGTATACGTGAAACAGTAGATGGTGAAAAAAAGATCACTATATATAAAAATAAAAATAAATATAAAAATATGGTCAGGAAAAATAATGAGCCAATACTAACTCACGGAGAAATATTTTATTTGCTGCCAACCGCTATAACTTCCTATAATTATATAACAGCTGTTATTTCCAGACCTGTAAACACTTCCCGGATTGAAGAACCTCTTCTTACCAGATCAGTAAAAATAAAGGTAATTTCTGCCTCTGAAAATAATCATATGATTTCACAGATACTGTTGTCTTTCGGCGGATATGGTATCCATGTAAACGAAATAACCAGTAATAAATAATAAAACTGTTTCATATAAATTAATTACAACATGCTTAATAAACACGTAACCACGGTGTTTCATTAAAGTCAGCAAAAATTATCCGTACCCTTAACCTGACAGGGTACGGATAAATAAAAAAACAGATTCAATGAATCGGAAAGGCAAGGAATAAATGAAAAATTATCTACCTGAAGGCTGTCTTATAAATACGTCTGAAAATATCAGACTCACCGGCAGCTCCGCCGGACTTCATGAGGCAATGGCATCCGGTAAAATTCTTGAATGGCGTGCTTCAATGTGTGACAGCGGGCATAACTTAATTGTTGATCTGCCGACCATGAAGGGCATTATACCACGAATAGAAGGTGCAATTGGAATAGAGGACGGAACTACAAAGGATATTGCCCTGATTTCCAAGGTTAACAAACCCGTATGCTTTAAAGTTATTTCTATAAGTACTGACAGCAACGGAAAAGAAACAGCTGTTCTTTCAAGAAGAGCAGTACAGGAAGAATGCCGAAGCAGATATATTGATTGCCTGTCAGCAGGTGATATAATACCTGCCAGAGTCACTCATCTGGAACAGTTCGGCTGCTTTGTTGACATAGGCAGCGGTATACCGTCCCTTATTCCGATAGATGCCGTATCTGTTTCAAGAATTTCCCATCCAGCAGACAGATTTTATCCCGGTCAGGATATAAAAGTTATTATTAAAAGTATTGACAAGGACAGAATATGGCTATCTCATAAAGAACTTTTAGGTACATGGCAGGAAAATGCAAATATGTTTTCTGCCGGAGAAACAGTTTCAGGCATTGTACGTTCCATTGAGGACTATGGAATATTTATAGAGCTTGCTCCTAATCTTGCAGGACTTGCAGAGCCGCGGGAAGGTGCCAGAGTCGGACAGCATGCAAGTGTTTACATAAAAGCAATAATACCTGAAAAAATGAAGGTAAAGCTTATTGTTGTGGATATTTTTGATGCAGAATACAAACCTTCTCCTCTTAAATATTTTGTTCAAAGCAATCACATTTCTCACTGGCGCTATCCTCCTGAAACTTCAGATAAAATTATTGAAACAAATTTTTAAATAAAACCCGTATTTACGTATCATTTTACGCAAATACGGGTTTTTATATTTCTGGATATCCTAAGCTGTTTAATCTGTACTCAGTTTATATTTACGGCTGTATTCCTGAATAGCGTCCGCATATTCCTTGGATTCCCCCTTATGAATAGTATCAATATATTCATGATGTCTGATATCTTCTTTTCCTAAATTACGGCTTAATACATGAACTGCCACATTAGAGCAATGATCCGCAATACGCTCAATATCCGACAGCATATCCAGGAAATGAACACCTCTGTCAATAGCACATTTTCCTGCTTTAAGACGTTCAATGTGCCTGTTTTTCATCTGATATTCAAGCTGATCTATAGTTTCTTCCAGAGGCTCTATATTTTTTGCAGTTTTAAGATCATCATATTCAACCGCAGTTATCGCCATATCAATAATCTCTGTTACAGCATCAGCAATTATTTCCAGATCGTGAATTGCTTTATCAGACAAACTGTGCCCTTTCTCATGCATTATTTCAGCAGATTCCATTATATTAATTGCATAATCCCCGATTCTTTCAAAATCTGTTATCATATGAAGAAGAGAAGTCACAGCACGGCTTTCGACGGCACTCAGCTCACAGTCGGTAATTGAAACAAGATAAGAATTAAGCTTGTCTTCTGTTCTGTCGATTATATCCTCATACTCCCGGATCTTTTCAACACATTTTGCATCATATTCTGAATGCAGTCCGCAGCTCATTCTGAAATTTTCCTTTGCAAGCTTGCCCATATATGCCAGCGCATTGTTTGAATATTGAATAGCCAGAGAAGGAGATTTCAGGAAACGTGAATCAAGCATATTTTCTCCGGAATCTGCAATAATATCTTCATCATCCTCCGGTTTTGACCTGATTGTAAGAATAGCAAGCTTTTCAAGTACTTTATGAAAAGGTATGAAAAATATAGTTACTATTATATTAAAAACAGTATGGAAGTTCGCAATATCTCCCATATTCATAGTATCATCCCAGAATGGTATCAAATCAAAAGCTCTGAGAACATAAACACATATCAGAAAAAGTACAGTTCCGATAAAGTTAAAATATAAATGAACCACTGCAGCTCTTTTTGCATTTTTGCTGGCACCAATACTTGAAATTATTGATGTTGAACATGTACCTATATTCTGTCCCATAATAATAGGGAAAGCTGCTGCAAATTTCAGTACTCCTGTTCTGGAAACTGCCTGCAAAATACCAATAGAAGCCGAAGAACTTTGAATAAGTGCAGTAACAACAGCACCTGCTAAAATTCCAAGAACCGGATTTTCAAGACTAGCAAACAGATTTTTGAATGCTTCCAGTTCAGAAAGAGGTTCAACTGCTTCCGAAAGAGACAGCATTCCTGTGAACAGTACTCCAAGGCCTATTCCTATATCACCTATAGCCTTTACACTGTCTTTTTTAGCAATAAGAATAAATAAAATACCTATTATCGCCAGCATAGGTGCAAGATAAGTCGGCGTCAGAAATTCCATTACAATACCCAGAGACTGATTTCCTTCAAGATCTCCAAGACGTAAAATCTGTCCGGTAACGGTAGTACCTATATTTGCGCCCATAATAATCCCAACAGCAGAAGACAGCGAAAGAATACCTGAATTAACAAGACCGACAACAATAACCGTCGTTGCGCTGGAGCTTTGAATAACTGCGGTTACCAAAGCACCCAGAACAACTGCTTTAATAATATTGTTAGTAAGCTTTTCAAGGATCTTTTCCATTTTTCCTCCGGAAATCTTTTCCAGACCAGACCCAAGAACATTCATTCCGTAAAGGAGCAAAGCAACTCCGCCGAACATGCAAATGAAGGTTTGAATAATTTGTGATGTAGACATAAATTCCTCCTGAGAATTATCCCCTCATATGTTTTTTATCTTTATTTTACCCATTTTTCACATAGATTTTACACATCCATAATTATTATATCACAGGAAAAATAAAAAGTATAGTGAATAATTCAAAGCCATTGAAATTTGTCATTTATACCACATTAACAATAAATAGAAACGTACAAATTGTACACTTTCAACAAAAATTACAGTTTAAGCTGATTATATTCCATCAGATCCTTACCGCCCATACCTGCTGCCGGAATATTTTTAACCTTATATTTTTTTAAGTTTTCTACCATCTTTTCATCAGCAATTTCTGCATGTTCCAGCACATATTTTCCTTTAAGAGTCATTGCCTGAACGCCTATTGTATCCCTGGAAGATTTAGGACTCAGAAGTTCTGTATTAAATATTATAACCTTTCCGTTTGAGGCTCTGAGCATTATATCCGTGTCTTCCTTAATAAAAAGTATTCCGCAAAGTTTTGATTTTCCTGAATATGCATTGGCAAGTTTCTTTCTGTTGGTTTTGGTTTCATAGGCTTTCACTGGTACTTTCGCCGCCTTTCCGTTTTCAAAAAAGAACAGCATAAAGCCCTCATAGTCAAGCGTACTCGCCATATAAATAAGATCTTCTCCCTCATCAAACCCAAGCTTTGCAGGCACATAATCGCCCAGTACGCTCGCCTTTGTATCATCAAATGCAGATGCTTTTGATTTATAAACCTGGCATTTATCAGTGAAGAAAAGAAGTTCTGTAAGGTTTGTAGCTTCTGTGCGGATCATGATCTTATCTCCCTCTTTAAGCTTCTGTTCATTGCTCATTCGCAGAGACTGAGGAGTTATTTTCTTAAAATATCCGCTTTCAGAAAGAAACAGATTTACAGGATAATCCGGAATTTCTTCATCAATATCAATATCTTCAATATCATTTTTATAGAAAAACATAGTATTTCTGGGTTTACTATATTTTTTTATTATATCTTTAAGTTCAGAAACAATTATATTTCTTATTTTCTTTTTACTTGACAGAATATCTTCCATTTCTGCAATTTCTTTTTCAAGAGCTTCAATTTCATTCAGCCGATTAAGAATATACTCCCGATTTAAATGTCTCAGCTTTATTTCTGCAACGTATTCTGCCTGAATTTCGTCTATACCGAAGCCTATCATAAGATTTGAAACCACTTCATTTTCTTCTTCAGTTTCTCTTACAATTTTAATCGCCTTATCTATATCAAGAAGAATCTTGCCAAGACCCTTTAACAGATGCAGTTTATCCTTCTTTTTATTCAGATCAAAATAAACACGTCGTTTTACACATTCTTCTCTGAACGCTATCCACTCTTCCAGTATTTCACGGACACCCATAACCTTAGGCACTCCGCCGATAAGTATATTGAAATTACATGCAAAATTATCCTGCAAAGGCGTCAGCTTAAAAAGTTTGTTCATCAGCTTGTCCGGATCAGTACCTCTTTTAAGGTCAATTGCAATTTTCAGACCGCTTAAATCCGTTTCATCACGAATATATGAAATTTCTCGGATTTTACCTGCCTTAATAAGCTCAATAATTTTTTCAATAATTGCTTCAATAGTAGTACTATAAGGTATCTGAGTTATTTCAATACAGTTTGCAGATTTGTCATAATTATATTTTGACCGCAGCTTTATCGAACCTCTGCCGGTTTCATAAAGTGCTTTCATTTCGTCCTCATCGTAAAGCATAAATCCGCCGCCTGGAAAATCAGGACCTTTTAAAGTACTGATAATATCATGCTCCGGATTTTTTATTAACGCTATACATGTTTCACATACCTCAGCCAGATTAAACGGGCATACACTGCTTGCCATAGAAACAGCAATACCCATATTTGCATTTACCAGAACAGTCGGAAACGCAGCAGGCAGCAAGGTCGGTTCGGTAGTTGAGTTATCATAGTTCGGAACAAAATCAACTGTATTTTTATCAATATCCCTGAAAAGCTCATTACATATCGGATCAAGCTTTACTTCTGTATATCTTGATGCCGCATATGCCATATCTCTTGAATATGCCTTACCGAAATTGCCTTTTGAATCAACATATGGATGCAGAAGGGTTTCATTGCCCCGTGAAAGACGAACCATTGTTTCATAAATTGCACCGTCACCGTGAGGATTGAGCTTCATAGTCTCCCCTACAACATTTGCAGATTTAGTACGCTTTCCGGTTAAAAGCCCCTGCTTATACATAGTGTACAAAAGCTTTCTGTGAGACGGTTTGAATCCGTCGATTTCCGGTAATGCTCTTGAAACAATAACGCTCATGGCGTATGGCATATAGTTTTTTTCAAGAGTATCCGTGATTTTTTCATCTATTACTACACCGGCATTTTCTATAAAAGCATCCGGTACATTTTTCTTTTTAGGTGTTTTTCCTTTATCAGATTTTCTTGCCATTTATTTTTCACTCTCCTTCTCACAAGTAAATATGCTACTATGATATATCAGCCATTTCCAGATAATCGCTGCCAAACTCTGCGATATGATCTTTTCTGCCCTGAAGATTGTCTCCTAAAAGCATATCGAACATAGCGGCTGTGGCTTCCATATCAGCCGGAGAAACCTTGATAAGTCTTCTTGTTTCAGGATTCATTGTAGTAAGCGACATCATTTCCGGTTCGTTCTCACCAAGACCTTTTGAACGCTGAAGCGTAAACTTTTTATCACCTATCATTTCAAGAATATCTGTTTTTTCTTTCTCATTATAAGCAAAATACGTTTTATCCTTTGTGGTTATTTCAAAAAGCGGTGATTCCGCAATGTAAACATAACCTTTTTCAATCAGAGTAGGAGTAAGCCTGTAAAGCATTGTAAGCACCAATGTTCTTATCTGAAAACCGTCAACATCAGCATCCGTACATATAACTACTTTACTCCACCTGAAATTGTCCAGATTAAATGAAGATATATCCTTATTTGCTTTTGATGTAACTTCAACGCCGCAGCCCAATACCTTTATAAGATCAGTAATAATATCATTTTTAAATATTTTGTTATAATCAGCTTTAAGGCAATTAAGTATTTTTCCTCTTATAGGTATAACCGCCTGAAATTCAGCTTCTCTTGCAAGTTTTACAGCACCAAGGGCAGAATCTCCCTCCACTATATAAAGTTCTCGTCTGCTTACATCCTTTGTACGGCAGTCAACAAACTTCTTGACCATATTTGAAAGGTCTATAGTTCCGGCAAGCTTCTTTTTCAGATTCAGACGTGTTTTCTCAGCATTTTCACGGCTTCTTTTGTTAACCATTACCTGTTCGGCAATTTTCAATGCTTCATCGGGATTTTCAATAAAATATACTTCAAGCTGATGCTTTAAAAAGTCGGTCATTGCTTCATAAATAAATTTATTGGTGATCGCTTTTTTAGTCTGGTTTTCATATGAAGTCTGAGTTGAAAATGAAGATGATACCAATATAAGACAATCCTGAACATCATCAAATGTAATCTTCTTTTCATTTTTCAGGTACTTGTTATTCTGCTTTAAATAAGCATCAATCTGAGAAACAAATGCCTGTTTGACAGCACGCTCCGGGGAACCTCCATGCTCCAGAAAGCTTGAGTTATGATAATATTCAATTTTATTTATTTTATTTGAAAATGTCAGCGCAAATGACATTTTCACTTTGTACTCCGGCTTATCTTCACGGTCACGGCCTTTGCGGTCCGCACTCCAGTTCTGAACCGATGTAAGATTATTTCCGTCTGCAATTTCATTTACATAATCCGATATACCGTTTTCATAAATAAATTCTGTTTCCTCAAAACTGCCGTCCTCTTTCTGGAAACGGTAGACAAAAAGAAGATTCGGATTAACAACGGCTTGCCTTTTCAGAACATCACGAAAATATTCATCTCTTACATTAATATCCGTAAATACATCCAGATCCGGTTTCCATCTCGTTCTTGTTCCCGTCTGCTTTTTTGAAGTCTTTTCCTTTTTAAGACCGCCGATATTTTCACCTTTTTCAAAATGAAGATTATATTTATAGCCGTCCCTTATTATTTCGACATCCATAAATTCAGATGAAAACTGAGTAGCACAAAGACCAAGTCCGTTCAGTCCCAGAGAATATTCATACATATCTGAGCTGTCATCATATTTTCCTCCGGCATACAATTCACAGTAAACAAGCTCCCAGTTAAACCTGTCTTCTGTTTTATTATAGTCAACCGGACAGCCTCGTCCGAAATCTTCCACTTCAATTGTATTATCATTATATTTAGTTACTATTATTTTATTTCCAAATCCAGAACGTGCCTCATCAATGGAATTGGATATAACCTCAAATACGGAATGCTCACATCCGTCAAGACCGTCCGAACCGAAAATAACACCCGGACGCTTTCTTACCTTATCCGGACCTTTAAGCATTGTAATACTTTCATTACCATAATCCTGCTGTTTATTTGCCATTTTTTCTCCTTTCCGAATTTCTAAAATTACTTCCAAACCCTTTAATCATAACACATTCTAAAATTATTTGCAAGTAAAATAATTTTATGTATATTTTACAGATATGAACCAATATGAAATTCAGTGTAAAAAAAGTGCAGATACAGCATATTCGCAGTATCTGCACATCATTTAATCATAAAATTAAATCAAATTTTAATTCAAAGCATATTATATCAGTCAGCAAACATAGGTGTTGACAAATATCTTTCACCAGTATCAGGTAAAAGTGCAACAATTGTTTTTCCCTTATTTTCCGGACGTTTTGCAAGCTCTATTGCTGCCCATACTGCTGCACCTGAAGAAATACCGACAAGAACGCCTTCAGATCTTGCAATCCTTCTGCCTGTTTCAAATGCATCTTCATTTTCAACGGCAATAATTTCATCATATATATCAGTATCAAGAGTTTCCGGAACAAAACCAGCACCTATGCCCTGAATTTTATGAGGACCTGATACTCCTTCGGACAATACTGGTGAACCCTTAGGTTCAACAGCAACGACCTTGACATCTGCATTTTTTGACTTGAGATATTTTCCCACACCGCTTACAGTACCGCCAGTACCAACGCCTGCAACAAAAATATCAACAGTTCCGTCAGTATCATCCCAGATTTCTACACCTGTTGTTTTTTCATGAATTGCCGGATTTGCCGGATTTGTAAACTGTGAAGGAATAAAGCTTCCCGGAATTTCCTTTGCAAGCTCAGAAGCCTTTGCAATCGCACCGCTCATACCCTTTGTACCATCAGTCAGAACAAGTTCAGCACCATATGCTTTCATCAGATTACGGCGCTCAACACTCATAGTTTCAGGCATTGTGATTATAAGACGATATCCTCTTGCAGCTGCCACAGATGCAAGACCTATTCCTGTATTTCCGCTTGTAGGCTCAATAATTACACTGCCAGGCTTCAAAAGACCTTTTTGCTCTGCATCGTCAATCATAGCTTTTGCAATTCTGTCTTTAACACTTCCAGCCGGATTAAAATATTCCAGCTTGCCATAAATATTTGCCTGAAGGTTTTCTTCATTTTCAATGTGCGTCAGTTCAAGAATTGGCGTATTACCAACAAGATCTGTAATTTTTTTATAAATTTTCATAATTGCATTCTCCTTTTATAATATTTATTCTGATATCCTATCTGATTAGTATGTATTATACCACTTTATCCCTAGCATGTCAATATGAATTCAGGATATTTTTAATTTTTGTTGATTTTCAATAAAATAATAACAAATTTTTGTGCAATGATTGTACAAAAAAAGGAGTCTTATAAACTCCTTTTGAAATTAAGTTTAATTTACCAAAGCTTTGAATAAATATTCAGTACATCCTGCTTTGTAACAGCTTTTATAGTATTTGCCGGACTTCCGCTTGCAATAGCATCATCCGCCATTTTATCTGCCAGACTAAAAAAATTATCCTTGTCAATTCCATATTCTGCAAGCGTAGGGACTTCACATATTCTGCAAATCTCTGCTAATCCCTCAAGGAATTTTTCAGCAGCAGTTTTATCGTCATCATCCTGCTTAGCTGTACCTGTTGCACGTCCTAAATCAGCAAATTTTTCATATGCTCCGTCAAGAGCAAAGGACATACATTTTTCAAGAAGCATTGCATTTGAAATACCATGAGCAATGTGGAAATTCGCACCGATAGGACGGCTCATGCCATGAACTATTGTAACTGACGCATTGTTTATTGCAATTCCTGCTTCCAAAGCCGCAACCGACATCTCCTCACGAGCCTTTTTGTCAGAACCATCCTTATATGCTCTTGGCAGATACTTAAAAATTCTTTTTACTGCTGATACTGCAACTGCATCAGTCAGCGGCTGTGCTTTTCTTGATGTATATGATTCTACCGCATGTGTCAAAGCGTCCAGACCTGTTGCAGCTGTAATGTTTCTGGGAGAAGTTGAAGAAAATACAGGATCTATTATCGCAATATCAGGTATAAGAACTGTTCCTTTGAGAAGCATCTTTATATCTTTTTCGCTGTCAGTAATTACTGTAAACTGAGTTGCCTCAGAGCCTGTTCCGGCAGTTGTAGGAATCGCAGCCATAGGCGGAAGATCACCTGTAATAGTTTTTCCCATATAATCGGAAATTTTACCGCCGTTTGCTGAAAGTGCCGCAATCGCCTTAATTGAATCCAGAGGGCTTCCTCCTCCGATTCCTATAAGAAAATCACAGCCTTCCTTTTTATAAGCCGCAAGACCTTCATCAATCATTTTATCTGTTGGTTCACCGGTAATTCCTGTAAAAATACTGTAAGCTATGCCCAGCTTATCAAGCATTTCAGTTACACTGCGGAAACAATCAAGCTTTACTACATGCTTTCCGGTAACAATAAGAGCTTTCGTTCCCAGCTTTTTTATGTATTCAGCTGAATCGGCAACCGCATTTTCCCCCATTATTATTTTCTTCGGGACAATAAATTCTCTGCTCATTTTTTACACCTCTGTGAAAATTCAAAGGGCGGTAAAATTCCGCCCTTTATTTAATTTGTTAAGTGCTGTGACCCTTTCAGTATTTCATTAGTCTTTATCTGCTTTTAATACTGCGTTCAGCATAACACTTGCACCCTCTGTACAATGCTCAACAGATGAAAATTCCGGCTCGCAGTGTGACAAACCGTCCTTTGACTGAACAAAAATCATTGTTGTAGGCAGCATATATGCTGCAAACTGTGCATCATGTCCGGCTCCCGAATGAATGTACTGATGGCTTATTCCAAGTTCTTCAGCAGATTCCTTTACATAACCTACCAGTTTCTTGTCCCAATACACAGTATCTCTGTTCCATGCTCTTTCAACCTTGCATGTACAGCCAGCCCATTCCCTGCCCTCACAGCTTTTTACAACTGCAAGAACTTTTTTAAGTACTTCAGCATCTTCATGTCTTACATCAATTGAAAAATCAACATAATCCGGAACGCATGTATGAACACATGGATGACATACTATTTCACCTGTTGTATAAACCAGATCACTGTAACCGAGCTTATCAATTTCCTCATGAAGATAACAGAGTGCCTTTGCTGCTGCGAACAATGCGTCACGTCTTTTAGGCATCGGGAATGTTCCGGCATGGGTAGTCTGTCCGTAAAATTTAATACGGTAATTGAACATACCCAGAACGCAGTCAACAACACCCACATCATTTCCGGCATCTTCAAGAATAGGTCCCTGTTCAATATGAGTTTCAAACATATACATATATTTTTCAGGACAAAGTCTGTATTTCTTATCGCCCTTAAATTCTGAATTATTCAGTGCTTCTCCGAATGTTGTTTTTCCGTCAAGAATGCTCTTTGAATTCATCATATCTTCATATCGGAAATTGCAGCCGATATCTTCAGGAAGATAATCATTGCATACAATACCTGAACACATCATGGCAGGCGGATAAAGTGAACCTTCTTCATTTGTCCATATCATTGCAGTGAGAGGATGCTTATGGGGAATTTTTTCAGCTGTAACTGTTTCCAGAACTTCCATAGCACTCATAACACCCAGAATACCGTCATAATTTCCGCCGTTTTTAACAGAATCACAGTGTGACGCCATTACTATTCTCTTTGCGTCCGGATCAGTACCCGGAATAGTTGCATACATATTTGCAAGATCATCAATTTCTATTACCGCTCCGATTGCTTCCATACGTTTTCTGAATTCGTTTCTCGCCATTACTGCTGCCGGAGAAAGTGAATATCTTGTAATTCCTCCGTGTCCGGCATCTCCGAACTTACTGAATGTTTTTATTTTATCGTCCATTCTTTCAGTACTGCATTTATACATAACGACCAGCCTTTCTTTAATATATTTTTACGATTTCCTTTTTAATCCCATAAATAACGCCTTATTTTCCGATCATAGCGTCAACATCATTCAAAACTTCATCAACCTTTTCCATTTCCTCACGAACCTGTTCTTCTGTAATAATAAGAGGAGGAGTTACAAGAATCATATTTTCATGAGAATATGTCATAAATCCCTTTGCTTTAAGTTTTCCGATAATCGAACCCATAATACCCTCAGGATCTTTTCCGTATGAAACCAGAGGCTCTTTTGTTTCACGGTCTTTAACAAGCTCAATTGCAGAAAACAGACCGATATATCTTACATCGCCAACACAAGGATGCTTTTTCTTGAGTTCCTCAAGAGTTTCGCCCAGTACCTTGCCGGACTTATTTACATTTTCCAGAATATTTGCTGATTCATAATAATCAAGACAAGCACATCCGGCAGCACATGCAAGAGGATGTCCGCTGTATGTAAGTCCGCATGAAAGTACATGATCTTCAAAATAATCAGCAATTTTCTGGCTTACACATACGCCGCCCAGCTGAACATATCCGCATGTAACACCCTTTGCAAAGCTTACAATATCAGGCTTTACATCAAAGTTTTCAAAAGCAAACATTTTTCCTGTTCTTCCAAAGCCTGCCATAACTTCGTCACAGATCATCATTATGCCGAATTCATCACAGATTTTACGAACACCTTTCAGATAACCTTCCGGCGGAATTATAACGCCATTGGAACCTGTAATAGTTTCCATGACAATTGCCGCAACACTGTCCGGTCCTTCATAAATTATCTGTTCACGAAGCTTGGAAACATAATAATCAGCAGCTGCTTTTTCAGATTCAAAATTTATTTTTTCTCTGTATACATAAGGATCAAAAAATTTCACAAATCCAGGGATACCAGGTTCGAGAGGATAACGTCTTGGTTCACCTGTAAGATTTCCTGCACCGAATGTAGAACCATGATAGCTTCTGTAACGTGAGAAAATCTTATTTCTTCCAGTATACATTCTTGCAATCTTAATTGCGTTTTCATTGGCATCTGCACCGCCGTTTGTGAAAAATACCTTTGCCATATTGTCAGGCATAAGATCAACGATTTTCTTTGCCAGAACAGCTCTCGGCTCACTGCCGTACGCAGGAGAAATATAACAGTATTTTTCAGTCTGAGCCTTTATTGCCTCATTAATTTCCTTATTGCCATGGCCCACATTCAGATTAACCAGCTGGGATGACATATCAGTATATCTGTTTCCGTCAAAATCCCACATATAAATACCTTCAGCTTTTGCAATCGGTATCGGGTTCAGACCCTTCTGCTTCGCCCATGACTGTAAAACATATTTTGTCTGCAAATTTTTAACTTCTTCACCTGTCATTTTAAAAACCTCCATTTTTATTAACGCTTAATATATCATGTGCACAAAATGCAAGACGAAGATTTGTACGGTCTTCATCGTTCAGCTCAACATTCAATATCTCACGTATTACTTTCATTTTATAATTTACAGTGTTTCTGTGTACTCCTGTCTGCTGTGCCGCAGACTGTACACTGCCGCTGTTTTCAAGATAGATCCTCAGAGTACTGGTATAATCTGTACCATGCTCCTCATCATATTTTATAAGCTTTCCGATATTTTCATCAGCATAGCTCTTTAAAAGCTCTTTATTTTCTATGCCTAACAAAAGCTTATAAATACCTATATCTTCATATTTTACAATACTTGTATTTTTTATCTGTGATACATAAAAAGCAGAAATTGCTTCCCTGTAGCATACTGGAACGCCCCCATACCCCTGATTTGAAGATGAAATACCCATCTGGATTTTTATTTCAGGTTTTTCATTCATAATATTTTTCACTGCTGAAAAAAACATTTCCATTTCCTTTTCAGAACCATTCTGCCTTACGGCAATCAGTCTGCCGTCCTGAATAAACATACAAACGGAATTTGACATTTTTCTGAAGGCTTTTCGTATGAATGAATATCCCGTACTTCCGGCTTTGCTTTCACAGTGCTTTCCGTTATCGGTAATACTCGCTGAAATAATAGTGTAATCTGAATTTTTTCTGAATCCGGCACGTTCAAGAAATGATTCATAGTCTTCCTTTTTTTCCGGACTGAAAATAAGATTTCTGAAAGACTCTGCCAATACAAATTCTTTTTTCTCATTCTCTATAATTCTATGGCATAGTTCATATGTAATATCAATTATATGAACATCCCATGGAATGGTAAAAAGCGGAAGATTGTTTTTTTCACAGTAAACTATCACCTTTGAAGGTACAGAATCTATATACGGTCCTATATTGACAACAATCCCGGAAGCATTGCTTTTTTTTAGTCCCTTTACAAATTCAAGAAGCCATTCATTTCCGCAGTGGGCTATACCTGTTGTGAATACAAGCTCGTTTCCATGAAGAAAATCAGGAACCTTAATATCCTCAACCATATGCACCCATCGGACTATATTATCAAGACCTTTTTTTCCTGCAATCAGATTCATATCATACATTTTTTCAGTATTGGCACAAATCTGAGCAATCGTAATCGCCATATTATCACCGCTTTTTTACACGCTTTCCAGCACTGATTGCATCTGTCGGACAGACAAGCCTGCATAATTGACAGCCCACGCACTTTTTACCAATAAGGCTTATATTTCTTGTTTCAGTATCAAAGGCAATTGCCTGATGTCCGCCGTCCATACATGAAATATAGCATCTTCCACAGCCTATACATTTGCTTTTATCAAACATGGGATATGATACAGTATCACGGGAAAGCTCCTCAGCCGGAACAACATTATCAAGTGCAGCACCGACAATATCCGAAAGCCTGCTTATTTTATGCTCTGACATATATCTTTTCATACCGGAAATAAGATCTTCCACAATACGGTATCCATACTGCATCACTGCAGTTGTTATCTGGATATTCGAGCTTCCCAGAAGAATAAACTCCAATGCATCATGCCATGTTTCAATTCCTCCTATTCCGCTGATAGGAACTCCTTTAAGCTCCGGACATTTTGCCATATCATGAATAAATCTCAAAGCTATTGGCTTTACTGCCTTTCCGGAATAACCGCCCACAGATGATTTTCCGGAAATATCTGGATATGAAGACATTGTATCTTCATTAATATTTGTTATACTTTTTATGGTATTTATTGCTGCAAGTCCGTCTGCACCAGATTTCACAGCTGCTGTTGCCGGAATTTCCATGTGTCCGATATTAGGAGTCATTTTGGCGAGAACAGGTATATGAGTACCTTTTTTAGTTGCTTCAGTATATCTGCTTACAAGCTCAGGATTCTGACCGACATCAGAACCAAGTCCATCGCCAACCATTTGAGGACATGAAAAATTACATTCAATAATATCAGCTCCGGCTTCTGTTACAAGTCTTGCAAGCTCTGTCCATTCTTCTTCATTTCGTCCCATAATAGACGCTACAAGTATTTTTTCAGGATAGTTTTCCTTAAGACGACGAAAAATTTCAAGATTTTCTTCAAGGGGATGATCGGATATCTGCTCAAGATTTTTAAATCCCACAAAAGGAGTACCTTCCTTGTGTATAGAATCAAACCTCGGTGAAAGCTCATCCGGAATTAAAAATCCAACCGTTTTATAAACCACACCGCCCCATCCGGCATCAAACGCTCTTGCACACATTTCATAATTTCCGGCTACTATTGAGGATGACAGAAAAAACGGATTTTCACAATGCACTCCGCAAAAATCAATTGACAAATCAGGTTCAGGATCAATTTCTGTTTTCTCAGGTAATTTTCCGGCAATCTGTCTGATACGAAGCGGAAAATCATAATGAATACATGCATTCTCACATTCACCAGGACAAACACTGCAAACACTGCTGTCAAGCTTCAATGATGCTGCCTTTTCATTTTCAAATCTTACAGAGCGTATTGCTCCCGCCGGATCCATACCACTTTTACATGCACTGGTACATGACGGCTCAAAGCACATGAGACATCTTGCACATTCTTCTCTGAGTATAAATGAATCTCCGGTTTTCATCTCACAACCTCCTTAGTATTGTTATAATTAAAAGCAAAAGGCAATGAAACCTGTAAATTACAAGCTCCATTGCCCTTTGATTATAATTATTTTTAATTTCAATTTTTTGCTTTCCTTTTATGCTCTAATTATAACACGAATATTTTAAAAGTCAACTTCATCAAAAAATGTTTAGCTATTTCTTACATTTTCCACATAATCCGATTTAATTTCAATAGCATTATTGACATATTTTTTAAATTATCAAATCAAATCAGTGTGCTGAGATATTTCATTGTGCTTTGGCATATATGCTTCAGCACAAAAGCTATTAAAGTCCGGCTTCCCATTCCCAGTTTCTTAGTTCAAGTTCTGTCAGATCATAAGGAGTAGACTGATAAATACAGTAATTCAACCAGTTTGAAAACATAAGATTAGCATGACATCTCCATGTGAAATCCGGAACAGACTGTGGATTATTACCGGGAAAATAATTTACCGGTAATGAAATATCCATACCCTTTTGCTTATCACGTCTGTATTCCTCTGCCAATGTTTCACGGTCATATTCAGCATGTCCCATAATAAAATACTGTCTGCCGTTTTTATTTGCAATTATATGTACTCCTGCTTCTTCAGAAGATGCCAGAATCTGAAGATTACTGATTTTTTCAATATCTTCTCTCAGTAATGTTGTATGACGTGAATGCGGAACCATAAAAACATCATCAAACCCCTTTAAAAGCTGTGCATTTGGTAGCTCAACTTTATGGGGAAAAATTCCGAAAAGCTTTTCAGGAAGAATATATTTTGGTATTCCAAAATGATAGTACAATGCTGCCTGAGCTCCCCAGCATATATGAAGAGTAGAAAATACATTTTTCTTACTCCATTCCATTATCCGGCAAATTTCATTCCAGTAATCTACCTGTTCAAACTCAAGCTGTTCCACCGGCGCACCAGTAATAATCATTCCATCATATCTGTTATTTTTTATTTGTTCAAAATTTGTGTAGAAATTACTCAGATGACTCACAGGCGTATTTTTAGATTTGTGAGATTCAAGATTTAAAAGTTCAATATCAACCTGAATAGGAGTATTGCTGAGCAGTCTCATAAGCTGAGTTTCTGTTTCAATTTTTTTAGGCATTATATTCAAAATAATTATTTTAAGCGGTCTTATATCCTGATGCTCTGCTCTCTCCTTTGGCATAACGAATATATTTTCATCAATAAGCTTTTTAAATGCCGGAAGCTCATGCGGTATTCTGATAGGCAATATTGACACCCCCTTGAATATATTTAAAAGGCGAACAACCGTCCGCCTTTTATCATAGAACTTTCTCTAAATCATAATCAAACCGGATGAATCTGCTTCTGAGCGTCGGAATGCTCGCCGTCAATACCGTATTTTTTATTTCTGCGTTTTTCAAAGAATTTAACGGCAACCTGTCCGAACTGTGCGTAGCTTAAAACATCTTCTTCCTGCTCAGTCCATTCAGCGCACTCCTTCTTAAGCTTATCAAGCTCAGGTTCAAGAAGATCAGCCGGACGGCAGTCGATAGGAGCCTCATCACCGATAATTTTCTTTCTGAATTCAGGATCAATCGGAACAGGAGTCTTGCCGTATTCTCCTCTGACGATGCCCTTGAATTCCTTTGTAACCATCTTATAGCGTTCACCCATAATTACATTGAACACAGCCTGTGTTCCGACAATCTGTGAAGAAGGAGTAACGAGCGGCGGATAACCTGCATCTTTTCTTACTCTCGGAACTTCCTTGAGAACCTCTTCAAGCTTGTCCTCCTTGCCTGCCTGCTTGAGCTGTGAAAGA